>NZ_JBSFHA010000062.1:0-62608 GCF_053596855.1 Streptomyces sp. NPDC001617 | reverse complement strand
GACAGGAACGCGCCCTCGTTGTCGAGGACGTGCTGGTTGAGGCCCTCGCGCTCGAACAGGTCGAGGTTGGCGAGGCCGACCGCCGCGGAGACCGGTGTCCGTCCTCGGTCGGGCGGTGCTGTGTCTTTTTGAGGTGCGCGGTGATGGACGCCCGCCGCTGCGGGCGGACACCCCCCGCCCCGTCCCCTTCCCGCCGTACGCGGCTGCACCCGCCCACGGCCGTCCCGGCTTCTCGCCGCGGGCGACTGACGGCCGCATCGCAAACGCCGACTACCTGCACGCCGCCAAGGGGCGCGGGGAACTGCGCGACCGGCCACGACGGCGCCGCACTGTGATCCGCGGGGGACTGACGGCCCATCCCGGCGCATGGATCGCCCATCATCGGGCATGGAGGCGATCGGGCGTGCGGGAATGCCCGAGGGCGGCGCCCCGGCGAAGGGGCACCGCCCTCGGAACTCTCGCGTGGCCGTCAGCTCTGGTGGGCCGAGCCGTGCACGACGAGTTCGGTCACGTCCATGTACGAGCAGCCCGAAGCGCCCGTGTCCGTCGCGCAGTTCACGCCGTTGTCGGCGGCCTGGTTGCCGAGCATGGTCAGACGGACGTACTGGATGTTCTTGTCCGTGCCGGACTTGAGCGCCACGGCGTTCTCCCGGCCGGTGTCGGCGGGCTTGAAGTGGCCCTCGGCGGCGGTGGTCCAGGTCGTGCCGTCGGGGGACGTCTCGATCCGGTAGTCGCCCAGGGAGGCCGTCTTGTCGTCACCGCAGCCGGCGGTCGGGTCGATGCGCAGCTCGCTGATGTCCACCGGGGCGGGGAGCTTGACCGTGTTGTGGACGGGGTCCACGCCGGTGCCGTTGGTGCCGTTCTTGGCCTCCGAGCCCCAGACGGCCGCCGAGAGGTCGATCAGGCCGTTCGGGCCGCAGCCGGAGTCGGTGTAGTCGGGGCCGGTGAAGTCCGACACCGAGGCGCCGCCCGAGGACGAAGCCCAGTCACGGGTCAGTTGCCAGTCGGCGGCTGCCGAGCCGGACTTGACCTCGACGGTGCGGAGTTGGGGCTCGTAGCCGTTGCCGCTCGCGTACACCTTGCGGTACGTGCCGTCCGGGACGTCCTTGATGGTGTACGTGCCGTCCGCCGCCGTCAGGGCCGAGAAGTCGGCGCCGGGGAAGCCGGAGTTGTGGCCGCTGATGCTGACCGTGACGCCGGCGGCGGGGGTGCCGGAGGCGGCGTCGGTGACCTTGCCGGTGAGGGTGGTCACCGGGGTGTCCGGGCCGGGCGGCAGGGAGAAGTCCTCGTCCGGCTTGGTGTCGTCGGCGGTGAGGGCGGCGGCGAAGTAGCCCATGCCCCGGTGGGCGAAGACCTTCCAGATGGTGTCGTGGGCGTGCCCGCCGTTGACGACCGTGTCGGCCTGGAGGATGGCGTTGCGCTCGTCGAGGAAGGAGGGGTTGGCGGGGGAGAGGGCCATCGCGCGGGTCACCAGGGACTCGGTGAGCTTGCTGCCGAGTGCGTTGCGGAGGTCCCAGAGCGTTTCGCTCCAGATCTCGCCGTCGGCGTGCACCTCGGGACCGCGGCTGGAGATCTTCCCGTAGTCGCCGTACGTGTATCCGCCCTTGCCCGCCGCCCTGGTGCCGGGGCACTTGGCGGAGGTGGAGCCCACCGGGCAGTCCAACGCCTGGCTGCGGGAGGGGAGTTCGTCGGTCCACTTGGGCGGGTCGAGGGCGACTTCGCCGTCGATGCTCGGGTTGTCCTTGAGCAGCTTCTGGTTGTTGAGGAACTCCAGGGCGTACCAGTCGCTCCATGCCTCGCCCATCGCCCCGCCCTGCTGGCCGGTGAGGGTGGAGACGCCGTCGGCGTCCACGACGAGCCGGTTGGACAGGCCGTGCGTGTACTCGTGGTAGACGGTGGCCGCGTCGTCGCCCCAGTTGCCCTGCAGCACGGTGTACCCGGTACCGGAACCGGTCAGGTACATCTGCATGGTGGGCGCCTTGCCGTCGGGCGGCGTGGCCATGTTGGCGTTGTTGAGGTGATCCTCGTCGGGCAGCCCGGAGTTCACGGCCGCGCCGTCGTCGCTCTGTGCGTCCACCGCGTCGCCGTCGCGTCCGTCGAAGTTGCCGGCGGCGCGGGTGAAGCCGATGGGGGCGGACTCCAGGTGGTCGTGGAAGGTGCCCAGGTAGTAGTAGAGCTGCGCCGCGTTCTGCTTGCGGTTGGTCTTCCAGGAGTTCGGCTTCTTCTGGTCCCAGGAACAGGGCAGCGGCTTGTCGCAGTTGGTGCCGGTGAAGGGCTTGAAGCGGAAGGAGAACGACCCGTTGGCGTTCGAGGTGATCTCCTCGCCCGCGTCCACCTTGTTGTTGTCGTTGACGTCACTGAAGACGTGCGCGATCCGGCCCTTGAGCGTCTTGGCGCGCGGCGGCAGCCAGCCCCGGCCGCCCAGGCCCAGGTTCGCGACGTGCTGCTTGCCGCCGGTCGGGGCGCCCGGGTAGCGGTCCCAGACCAGCACCTTGCCGCTGCGCAGAAGGTCGCCGGGCGAGGAGGAGAGGGCCGAGGCGGTGGCGGAGGCCGTCCCCGTCCCGGATGCCGCGAAGTCGGAGGACAGGCTCTGGCGGTAGAGCACCCGCCCGGTGCTCGCGTCGACGATGTGCAGCCACATGCCGTGGCCGTCGGGAGTGGTGATGGTCTGCCAGGCCCGGCGGGCGCCGCCGTTGGCCGCGTACACGACCTGCTTGGCGTCGTCGGCCTTCGAGCCGTCGGCCTCGGCACCCGCGATGTCGCGGACGGCTGCGCCCTTGGCCTGCGTCCCGGTCACCCGGGCGGCGGCCAGCCGCGACGGCAGGTTGCGCACGGGCGATCCCTGGACGCTGATCAGGCGTCCGTCCCGGGAGACGTTCGCCTTGACGCCACTGCCGAACAGCGGGACGCCGTCGACCGACTGCGTGAACGACAGCTGCCGTATGCCGGCGACGTCGGTGTACTGCTTGCGCAGGGTCAGGGCGTCGACCTGGGCGGCGGACAGCCCGAACACGTCGGGATGCGCTCGCAGATACTGCCGTACGACATCCTCGGGGGCCGAGCCGGTGGACTGGGTGAGATATCCGTCGAGCTTGGCGACCTGGCGGGCGGTGCCGGTGGCCGGGTCGAGTTCGAGGACGCCCTCGGCGCCGAGCTGCTTGCGCAACTTCCTTACGCCGGACCGCTGTTCGGCCTTGGTGAGGCGGGCGTCGCGACGTATCAGGGTCTGCTGCGAGGGTGCCGGCGGTGTGGTCGCGGCCGGAGTGCCGTCGTCCGCCGGGGCGTTCTGCGTGGCGCTCGCGGCGCCGGGCAGAAAGGCGACGGCCAGCGCAAGGCCGGCCGTCGCGGAGAATATGGTCGCGCGCGTTCTGCGCGCGGAGGCTTTCGCCATTTTTGTCGCCTCGTGGGGGGTGAGGGGCCCAACGGCCGCAGACAGCAGCCGATTTGTACGCCCAGACCCTTTCAGTACACCCCGCGTGCGATAAACCCTGAAACTTCAAGTGTCACAGAAGTCACACAGGTTGCCTACCTGTTGTGGGTTCAGGGGGCCACGGCACGACCGGTCTGCGGGGAGATCCGGCCGGCGCACAGACCGCGTGCGGCCAGCCCCTGTGCGATACGCGGTACGGCGGCGAGCGTGTTGGTGGCCCAGTCGTGCATGAGGATGACCTGGCCGCCCGTGAGCCGCCCGGCGGCGGCCACGATCGCGTCCGTACTGGCGCCGTTCCAGTCCTGCGAGTCCACGTCCCAGATGATCTCGGTGAGGCCGTACTTGGCCTCGACGGCCTTCACCGTCGAGTTGGTCTCGCCGTACGGCGGCCGGAACAGCCTGGGCGTCCCGCCGCCCGCGGCAGCGATCGCCGTCTGGGTGCGGGAGAGCTCCGAGTCGATCTGTGTCTGGCCGAGTTGGGTCAGGTGCGGGTGGGTGTAGCTGTGGTTGCCGACCCACATGCCCGCGTCCACCTGGGCCTTCACCTGGGCCGGGTAGGCGGCGGCGTACTGGCCCTCGTTGAACATGGTGGCCCGCAGCCCGTTCTGCTTCAGGGCGCCCAGCAGGGCGGGGGTGTGGCTGGAGGGGCCGTCGTCGAAGGTGAGGCCGACGTAGCCGTTGCAGGTCGCGGCCCGGGCGGGGGTGGCGTGCAGGGCGAGGGTGCCGGTGGCGGCGAGTGCGACGGCGGTGAGGGCCGTGGTCAACGGCCGTAAGGCGAGCGGTGGTCGGGCCCTCATGACGCCACCGTGATGGTGGAGCTGCCGCTGCTCTGATAGCCCTCGGTCGCGAGGATCATGTAGTACTTGAAGGTGCCGAGGGGCATGCCGGCGCGGGCCCATGCGTCGAAGTGGTTGCCGGTGGTGATGGAGCCGCCGGTCCGCTTCGACTGGCGGACGCTCCAGTACTGGTTGAAGGTCTTCGTGCCCTCGACGGACGGGGCGTTGTACCGGGTCGTCTGGTAGATGTCGTACGTGCCGCCGTCGCTGGTCACGCTGCCCTTGTACGTCCCCGTGGGCCGGTAGGTGCCCCAGTTGTCGACGATGTAGTACTCGACGAGCGGGCTGGACGTCCATCCGTAGAGGGACAGGTAGCCGTTGCCGGACGGGTTGAAGCTGCCCGAGTAACTCACCGTCCTGCGCGAGCCGTTGCTCCAGCCCTTCCCGGCGACGAAGTTCCCGGTGTTGCTCCAGCTGGTGCTGTAGTTCCCGCCGGAGCCGAGGGTCATGGAGACGGTGCCCTGCGCGTCGGTCCAGAACGAGTAGTAGAAGCCGTTGTTGGTCCCGGTCTGGTTCGTGGTGATGACGGTGGCGGCACGAGCGGTACCGGGTAACGCGAGTGTGGCCGCTCCGCCGAGCAGCAGGGCGCAGGCCTGCCGACGGCTTGTCAGGTGTATGGGTGCGGGTGTCATGGGGCCGAGTGTTGGCCTGTGCGCGTCAAGCGTCAACAGTTTCGGCAGCTATTTCGAAACGTTCGGGAACGGAAAATGCTCTTCGGGTGGATCTCGAATTGTTTTCGCAGCTCGCGGCTAGATCAAATCATGCGCTCAATTCTTCGAATGTTTCGAAGAATTCCCGGTATCTTATGTCCGCGTCAGCGGACCCGTACCGCCCGCTGCAACGCCTCCGCCGCCAGCCGAGTGGCCGCGCGGCGTGTGGCCGAGCCCAGCAGGTCGGTACGGATGGGGCCACCGGCGGCGAGATGACGGTCGTAGGGCAGATGCACGATGGAAACCCCGGTCTCGCGCAGATGTGCGGTGGCCGTCTTCAGATCGAGGTTGAGGTCCGGGGTGCCGGAAATGAGCGCTACGACGGTGCAGGCCAGGGCCTTGTGCGGCAGTTGGGCGAGCCAGTCCAGGACGACACGGGTGCCGCCGACGCCCTCGGCGGTGAGCGGGGCGACGACGACACGGGCGTGCGCGGTGTCCATCGCCGTACGGGCGACCTCCCCGGGCAGCGTCTCGCAGTCCACGACCGTGACGGCGAAGTGGCGGCGCAGGGCGAGGGTCACCTTGCGGTACGTCCGGATGTCGAGCGGCGCGCCGACGCGCCCCTGGCTCGCGGGCAGCAGCCAGCCGCCGCCGGACACCGGCACCAAGTAGCCGATGACATCCGTGAGTTGCATGGACGGCGTGAGGATCTGGGCGAGGTCACGGGCCGACCAACGGACCGTCTGCGCACCGAGCCGCACCGGCAACGTCCCCAGCGCGGCGTCCGCTTCGAGGGTGAGGACGGGGTCGTGGCGGTAGTGGGTGAAGGCATGGGAGAGGAGCGCGGTGGTGGTCGTCTTGCCCACCCCGCCCCGGATGGACGTCACGGCGATGACGCGTCCGGTGCCGACCGGCTGCTGCAACTCCCGCCCGATACGCGTCTCTTCGGCCACCTCGTGGGAGGCGGAGGAGGTCAGCCGACGCAGGGACTGACCGGTACGCCGGCTGAGGGAGTCGCCGTGCGGGGGTTTGCCGAGGGCGAGGGCGAGACGGGGGTCGAGGGTGGGGACGGATTCGGGGGTGGGGGTGGAGAGGGTCGGGGCGGTGGGGCGGGGGCGCACTACGGGGGTGGTGCTGGTGGCTTGGGGGTGGTGGGTGGCCGGGGCGGGAGAGGGCGTGGACGGCTGGGGTGCGGTGGCAGGGGGCGGGGGCGTCGCCGGGTGCGCGGCCGTGGGCGGGACGGGCTGTGCGGGCGCGGCGGGATACGCGGGGGCGGGGGCGGTGATGGTGTTGCCGGGAGTCGGCAGGGGGTGAGGGCGAGGGGGGACGGGGACGGGTTGAGGTGCCGGTTGCGGGGCGTGCGCGGGCAAGGGCTGGGCGGCCTGTGCGGGCAGCGGCTGCGCGACGTGCTCGGGGGAGGGGTGAATGACCTGTGCGGCGGGCAGAGGCTGTGCGGCTTGCGCGGACGCGGGCTGCGCAACCTGTGTCGGCACGGGCTGAGCGACCTGCTCGGGTACGGGCTGCGGGTCGAAGTCGGTCAGCGGCCCGGCCTTTTCCTGCTCCTGTTCCTGCTCCTCCTGAGGCCGCTCCACGTCCCCGGAGGCCGCCCCGGACCCGTTGCGCGAGCGGCGCCGCCGCCAGTGCGCCGGGTTGGGCCGCTCCTCGTCGGGCCGACGAACCGGAAGCGGAGCCTTGGCCCCGGCAGTCCCCGAAGGCTCTGAAGTTGCCGAAGCCGCCAGGTGGATGGTGCCGTCGGTCTCCTCGACGCCGGCCGAACGCTCCGCAGCCCCCGGGTCGACGGCAACGTGAGGAGCGACCACAGCCTCAGGGCCGCCCGCACTCTCAGGGCCGCCCGCACTCTCGGAACCGCCCGCACTCTCGGAACCGGCCGTACCGCCCCTCAGTTCCCGCGGCACCTCGTCCTGCCGGCCGTCCCGACCACTGCCCTGAGCCCGGTTCATCCCTGCCGCCTCATGCTCACGCTCTCGCTCACGCGAAGGTGCCGAGCAGTCGCCCGTACACCCCGAAGACGCCGATCACCAGCGGGAACAGTGCGATCACCCCGACCGACTCGAGCAGATCACCGAACCGCCGCACCCGCACCCGTACCTGCTCGGGCGGCCGCACCACCAGCACACCCAGCGCCACGACGGCCGGCACGCCGACGAGGACGAGCGCCCCGCCGGCCCCGCCCCGCCCGGCCCACACCCAGGCCAGCCGTACGACCACCACGGCAGCCGCCCCGAGCAGCGCCACGACCTCCGGCACCAACGGATAGGCCCGAGCCCGCAGCCCCAGCACCACCGCGACGGCGACCGTGAGCAACACGGTCCACACCGTGACCGTTCGCAGCACAAGCACCGCACCCACGGCGGCGGAAGCGGCCGTCACCACGGTCGCCGGCGCAAGTTCCTGATGGGTGGCCGCAAGAGCCGTAGCCACCTGATACCGACTGACGGACGCGCC
This sequence comes from Streptomyces sp. NPDC001617, assembly GCF_053596855.1. Lineage (NCBI taxonomy): Bacteria > Bacillati > Actinomycetota > Actinomycetes > Kitasatosporales > Streptomycetaceae > Streptomyces > Streptomyces sp. NPDC001617. Next base: position 55,226 of record NZ_JBSFHA010000062.1, on the reverse strand, counting down.
GCCGGACCGCCGGTCGTCAAGCCCGGACAACCCGGAGGCCATCAAGGCGAACCGAGGAAGCAGCCCGAGCACGATCACGGAAACCGCGGTGATCAACGCTCCGGCGCGCCAGGTTGCCTGCACCCCGAGCGCAAGCTCCCAGCAGACCGCGCCCACCACGACCGCACCGGCCCCGAAAACCCCACCGCGCCCCAGCGACGAACACCACCCGAGCAGCAGCGACGCAACGGCCGCCACCCCGGCAACCCCGGCGAGCCGTACACCCCCCGACCAGCCCTGGGCATCCCCGAGGCTCCACACCCCGACAACCCCCACGGCCCCGCCGGCGACGACGAGCGTGGCGGCAACCGGACGCAGCTCCGCACCCCGCGCGACGACGACACCCACCCCACCGGCAAGCGCGGCGGCAAACAGGAGCACGACCCCGACGCCCAGCGCGGCGAACTCCTGCCGAGCGAGCACGGAGGCCACCAGCGCCCAGCCCACGACCGCACTCCCGGCGACCCCCCGCACCGCCGCAGGACCCCACCGCCAGGCCCGTACATCGAGCTCCGCGACCGCCTCATCGGTGACGCCCTGCGCGTAGGGCGCGGGCGGCGCGTCCTCGACCGGCACCAGCCGCAAGACGGCCCCGTCCACAACGCCCGCCGACTCCAAGCTGGCGTCAGGGTCGAGAACGGCACCGTCGACCCCGACCAGATGCCGCGTTTGCGGCCGCGTACCCGTTCGGTCGTCAAGCAGCCGCAACACCTCGGGGAGCAGCCGTCCGACCGGCTCCTGCGAAGGCAGTACAAGCTCGACGCGCCGACGTTCACCCACCAGGGTGATCCGGCTCAACGCCGGCACCGTACGGCTCGAAGCCCCCGTAGATATCACGCGTTCGAACTTATCACCGGCCGGAAGCCCCCTGGTCGGCCATCACTTCGGGCGCACACAACACCGCGGCGATCCCCACACCAGCAAACGGGTCAGTCCTTCGTCTACCCGCGATCGGATTGATCATGCGAGAAGGGGCGCGCGCCTTGCCTGCGTCGTGTGCTCGGCGCACGCTGGTCGTATGGGTGCTCACGACGGTGGCCCTACGCTCATCACTTCCGTGCAGCGGGCCCTCCGACTGCTGGAGGCGGTGAGCACGCACGAGAACGGCGCGCCGGCGAAGCAGCTGGCACGTGAGACGGGACTGCCCCTGGCCACCGCCTATCACCTGCTGCGGACGCTGGCCCACGACGGATACGTACGGAAGCTGGACGACGGCGGGTTCGTCCTGGGCGACAAGCTGCAGACGCTGCACACCACGGGCCGCGGGCAGGTGTTGCTCAGCCGTGTCCGTCCCACGCTCGCCGCTCTGCGGGACGAGCTCGCGACCGCCGCCTACCTCACCTTCTACGAGGACGGCGAGATCCGGGTCGCCGAGATCGTCGACGGCCCCCAGGCGCCCCGTGTCGACCTGTGGGTGGGATTCGAGGACGCGGGGCACGCCACCGCCCTGGGCAAGTCCGTGCTGAGAGAACTGGATGACGCCTCCCGCAAGGACTACCTCTCCCGGCACCCCCTCGCCGACCTCACCCCACGGACCATCACCAGCCCTCCGGAACTGCTCCGGCAACTCGACTCCTCACCCGTGGCCCCGGCCGTCACGGATCTGGAGGAGTACGCCCTCGGTACGGTCTGTGTCGCCGTGCCCGTCTACAGCGGGGACACGCTCGGCTCGCTCGGCGTCTCACTGCGGGCGGACCGGCTCTCCCGACTCGAGGAGATCCTGGGGCGGCTGATCCCGACCGCGAGTCGCGTGACCAGGGGTCTCTCGCTCACTATCTGAAAATCCTCGCCTTGTGACGTCCGGGTCGAACCTCTTTCCTGGATGAAAGAGACATTTCAGGAGTGCCCCGCGCACAGGTGAGGACTACGGACGAAGCATGAGCAACGCCCGAGACCATGGCGGCGACCACTGGCGGATACGGCCGTTCGGGAACCGAGTGGCCGGTCCCGGGTCGGTGTCCAGGAAACGCGCCGCGGCACAGTTGGCCGCAGGCACACCCGTACTGCCCGTGCTGATCGTCTCCGTCGTCGTGCTCGTCGACGTCGCGTGCGGAGCAGGGACGATCTGGCTGCCGCTGCTCGCGGCCGGGCCCGCGCTGGCCGCCACCACCGGCGGGCCGCGCGGAGTCCTCTGTGTCGGCCTTCTCGCCGCGGTGCTGGGCGCGACGCTCGGAACCCGGGACGGTGTTCCGGGACATGAGCTGACCGCCGTACTGTCCGCCCTGGTGGCCGTCACGCTGGCAAGTGGCCTCGCCAGCGCGCTGCGCGGGCGCCGTGAACGGGTGCTCGCGGCCGTCCGCTCGGTCGCGGAGGCCGCCCAGCATGCGCTCCTCAAGCCCGTACCGGCGGCTGTCGGCCCGTTCCAGGTGGCCGTCCGCTACAGCGCCGCGGCGGCGGAGGCCCGTATCGGCGGGGATCTCTACGCGCTGCTGCCCACCCCGTACGGGGTCAGGCTGATCGTCGGCGATGTGCGCGGCAAGGGGCTGCCGGCCGTGGGAACCGCCGCACTCGTACTCGGTGTCTTCCGTGAGGCCGCCTACGACGAGCCCGATCTCCTCGCCGTCGTCGGCAGGATCGAACGGAGCCTGGCGCGCAATCTCGGTCACGACGACTTCGTCACCGCCGTGGTCGCCGGGTACCCGCAGGCAGGCCATCTGGAAGTGGTCAACTGTGGCCACGCGCCTCCGCTGCTGGTGCGCGAATCCGGCACCGTCGTGGCGGTGGAGCCCGCTCATCCGGCCCCGCCCCTCGGGCTGCGCGCCCTCACGGACGAGACACCCAGCCTCCAGGTGCTGCCTTTCGCCGACGGGGATCAACTGCTGCTCTACACCGACGGGGTCACCGAGGCCCGCAACCACGGCCGGGAGTTCTACCCGCTCGCCGAGGGGCTGGCCCGCCACCTGTCCGACGAGCCGGCCGACACCCTCACCGCGCTCCATGACGAACTGCTCGCGCATGTGGGCGGCCGACTGCACGACGACGCGGCGCTGCTCCTGCTCCGCAAACCAGCCGTTCCCGATGCGACCGCTTCCGCAACCGAAGCCACCGTTCCCGAAGCGACGTCGGACGCCGGTCGCGACAGCGGCTCACGCTCCGTCGCGTCCCGATGCCGGTCCTCTGCCGAGGGCGCGGGCGACGGAAGCCGGGCTGCCGAGAGGCCCGAAGGGGCGGCGGACCCAGCTGTCCCCTTCGCGTCCTTCGCGGGAGAACTTTCGGCACCGGGCGATTCGTCCGCTCACGCGAACGGCCCCGGACGAGAAGCCCGAGACCGACTGGAGCGCCCGCTCGCCGGCGGAGGCGCGTACTCCCAAGGGTGACCGCCGCCTCACACCGGGAAACGCGTGCTCGTGCCGCGCGGTGCTCCGACTGGGGCCGATGGGTCATATGTGGTGAAAGTGCGCTCTTGGTTCTAATTTGTCACTGATGGTCTGACTTCGTGGACAGGACGGTGATGAACCCACCTCGCGTGCTCGTGATCGAGGACGACCCGGACGTGAGCGCCCTGCTGACGCGGCACCTCCGCGAGCTGGGATGCCCGGTGGTCGTCGCGTCCTCGGGGGAGGAGGGTCTCGAACTCGCCTTCGCCGACCCGCCGGACATCGCGGTCGTCGACGTGCTGCTCCCCGGCATCGACGGACGGGACGTACTCCGGAGCCTGCGGGCGGACGGGCGTACGAAGGGATGCCTCTTGGTCGTCTCGTCGGTGCTCGACAAGGAGGAGCTGTACGGCCTCGGGGACGAGGTACTGGCCAAGCCGTTCAGACAGTCGGCGGTGGTGCGGCTCCTGGATTCCTACCGGAGTTCCACGGCCCACCGGAGTTCCACGGCCCAGGAGTCCCAGGAGGATTGATGGCGCGTGTCCTGATCGCCGACGACGACTCGGACATCCGGGATCTGGTGGCCTTCAAGCTGACCCAGAGCGGCCACGAGGTCACGGTCGTGGAGGACGGCATGGCCGCCCTCAAGGCGGCCCGTGAGCAACCGGTGGACCTGGCGCTGCTCGACATCCGGATGCCGGGGATGTCGGGCCTCGACGTCTGCCGGGAGCTGCGCGCGGCGCCCGAGACCGCGACCCTCCCCGTCATCATGATCACCGCTCGCTCCCAGGAGGGGGACGTCGAGGTCGGCTTCGCGGCGGGCGCCGACGACTACATCATCAAGCCGTTCAGTCCGCGGGAGCTGTCCAGCCGGGTCACCGCGGTGCTCAGCCGGGTGGAACGGTGATCTCGAACGGCATCGTCCGCGGCGCGCTGCTGTGCCTGCCGGCGATCGTCCTGGCGCTCGGCCTGCTGATCGTCTCCAACCGCTGCGTCCGCAGACTGAGGCAGCGCAGACGTGAGCGGCGGGCGGAACCGGTGCGCGGTCTGCTGCTGCAGCTCCTGTGCGCCGAGGAGGACGAGCAGAGCGAGCTGCTGCGGCGGCTGGCGGAGGTCGACAGGCGGACCTGGACCGCCCTCGAACCGTCCCTGACGGCGCTGCTGGGCAAGGTCTCCGGCGCCGCCCGCACGGCACTGGTCCGGCTGTACGAGGAGCGCGGGGCCGCCGTGGAAGCCGTCGTCGACCTCGAAAGCCGCAGCGCGGCCAGGCGGGGGCGTGCCGCACAGGTGCTCGGCCAGCTCTCGCACCGGGCCGCGGAGCCGTCGTTGTGCCGTCTGCTGGCCGACCGGGACCCCGAGGTCCGCCTTGCCGCCGCGAGGGCGCTGGGCCGCTGCGGTGGACCGGCGACCGTGCCGCACCTCCTGGACTCGCTCAGCGGATCGCGGACCGTGCCGCCCGGAGCGGTCACCGGCGCCCTCGTCTCGCTGGGGCCGGAGGCGCAGCGGAGCGTCGCGGCCGGGCTGGACCACCCCGAACCGCTCGCCAGGGCTGTGGCCATCGAGGTCCTCGGCGCGACCGGCGTGGTCGCCCGGACGTCCGACATCGCCCGTGCCCTGTGTGCGGATCCCTCCGACGAGGTACGGATCAGGGCCGCCCGCGCGCTCGGCAGACTCGGCATGCCCGACGGCCTGGAACCGCTGCTGCAGGCCGTCCGGCCCGGTCAGCCGCTCGCCCTGCGCGTCGTGGGTGCCGGGGCCCTGGGCAATCTCGGTGCAGTCTCCGCGACGGACCGGCTGGCGGAGCTGCTCGGCGACGCCAACCGGCATGTGGCCTCGACAGCGGCCCGCTCGCTGCTGCGGCTCGGCCCGACCGGGCAGAGGGCGCTGCACAAGGCCGCGGCAGGCGCTCGGGGCGAGCAGGCCGCCGCGCAGGCCCGGGCGGCGCTCGCCGAGGCCGCGGTCGCGGGCTCCCAGCACGACGTTCGCGTGGAGGTGCCGCTGTGAGCACCCTGGCCGCCGAGCCGTGGGAGTCGCTGCTGGGTGCTGCGCACACGCTGATCGCCGTCAGCGACACCGTGATCATCAGCTACTTCCTCGTCATCAACACCGGCCAGCTGATCCTCATTCTCATCGCCCTCGGGGAGTTCGTCAGACGGCTGCGCCGGGCACCCTTCGCGGGCTACGACGACGCCGCGAGCAGCACCTTCACTCCGCCCGTGTCGCTGATCATGCCCGCGCACAACGAGGCGGCCGGCATCGTCGAGGCGGTGCGGGCCATGCTGCTGCTGCGCTATCCGATGTTCGAGGTCATCGTCGTCGACGACGGCTCGACCGACGGCACGCTGGACGTCCTGCGGGAGGCCTTCGACCTCTCGGAGGTCGAGTACGTGGTGTCGTACGACGTCCCCACCCGCGGCAGGATCCTTTCGGTCAACCTGCCCAGGGGCGGCCCGGTGCCCCTGGTGGTGGCCCGCAAGGAGAACGGCGGGGGCAAGGCCGACGCGCTCAACGCCGGGATCAACCTGGCGCGCTATCCGCTGGTGTGCCTGGTGGACGCCGACTCGATCCTCGATGCCGAGGCGCTGCTCACCGTGGCCAAACCGTTCAGCGACGACCCGGTGCGGATGGTGGGCACCGGCGGGGTGATCGGTATCGCCAACGGCTGCGGCGTGGTCGCCGGACGTGTGGTCGATCCGCACGTCCCCTCCGAACTGCTCGCACGCATTCAGGTCGTCGAGTACCTGCGCGCCTTCTTCCTGGGCCGCACCGGGTGGTCCAAGATCGGCGGCCTGCTGATCATCTCCGGTGCCTTCGGACTCTTCCGCCGGGACGCCGTGGTGGCGGCGGGCGGGATGGACGCGAACTGCATCGGCGAGGACGCCGAGCTGGTCATCCGGCTCCACCGGGACATGCGCCGACAGCGCCGCGCGTACCGCATCTCCTTTGTCACCGAACCGATCTCCTGGACCGAGGCGCCCACGCGCCTTGCCGACCTGGCATCCCAGCGACGGCGGTGGCACCGTGGGCTGACCGAGATCATGCTCAAGCACTGGCGCATGATCGGGAATCCCCGCTACGGCGTCGTCGGCACGCTGGCGCTGCCCTTCTACCTCTTCTTCGAACTGCTGGCGCCGCTGGTGGAACTCTCGGGGCTGGTGCTGGTGCCGCTGAGCGTCCTGCTCGGCGCGGTGAACGCGGACTTCCTGTGGAAGTTCCTGCTCGCCGCCTATGCCTATGCGGCGGTGATCAGCCTCGTCTCGGTCGCGGTCGAGGAGTACGCCTTCCACCGGTTCTCGCGGTGGAAGGACGTCTGGGGCGCCGTCGTCGGGGTGGTCGCCGAGAACCTCGGCTACCGCCAGCTCACGGCGTGGTGGCGGTTGCGCGGCATGTGGGACGCGCTGCACCGGAGCCCCCAGGTGTGGACGCCGCTGACCCGCGCGGGATTCGACGCGCCCGGCGAGGTGAAGGAAGGCGGAGGTGATCGCGTATGAACGGCATCGCCGACCGGTTCACCGGCTCCGTGGGGCGCCGGCTCGGGTACACGTTCGGGCTGCTGACCTTTCTGATCGCGCTGTGCGGAACCGGCACGCTGATCGGTGCGCAGCTGCTGCAGGGCCAGTACGACCGGATCATCGACCGGATCCATCCCGCCGACGACGACAACCGGAGCCTGCGCACCGAGGCCATCAGCGCGCAGCGGTCGGTCCGGGGCTATCTGATCACCGGTGACCAGAGTGAGCTCGCCGCCTTCCGCGTGTCCCGGGGCCGCATTCCGTCGATCATCGGCGCCCTCCGTGGGCACGACATCGTGCACGAGAGTGACATCGCACCGCAGGAGCGAGATCTCAACGCCTACTTCCGCGTCGCCGAAGAGCAGACGCGCAGTACTCCGAGAAGCGAGCAGGCCGCCGCGCTCACCCGTGAGGCGACCCGGCGGTTCAGGGCGTTCGAGCGGGCCAACGACCGCCTGAACCGTCAACTGGCGGCGGACGAGAAGCGTATGGACCGGCACGGCGACACGGTGTTCCGGGCCGGCATGGCCGGTCTCAGTGCCACGGTGGTCCTGGCCCTGGGCCTGGCCGTGTACGCCTCCGTACGTACCACTCGCGCCCTGACGCGTCCGCTCCGCGACGTCGAGCGGACGCTCGGCCGGCTCACCGTGGGTGCGTACTCGGCGCGTGCCCAGGAGACGGGGCCGGAGGAGATCAGGGCGGTTGCCCGGTCGGTGAACTCGCTCGCCGACGAGGGCGACCGGCTGCGCGGGGTCGAGGAGGTGCGGCAGCAGCTGTCGCAGGCCGCGAGGGAGACCGGTATCAGGATCAGGGATCACCTCGACGTCGACTACGTCCTGGACACCGCGTGCCGCGGCATCGGCGAGGTCCTGGCCGCCGACTACGTCTTCATCCTGCTCGCCGAGAACCACGGCTCGGAATTTCCCGTGGCGCGGGTGTGGTCCGCCGAGCGGGGGCTGCTCTCCGACGAGGAGCGCAGGGCGATTCCGACGCTCCCGGTGGACGTGGTCCGCGACCACTACCGGCGCGGCACGGTCTGGCTGGTCACCGACCTGCCCCGGTACGTGTCCGACAGCACGCCCATGCCGGGTGCCCCGGGCTCCTTCGGGAAGACCGGTATGCCGGCCGAGAACCGCGCCGCGGCGGCGGCCCTGCATCTGGACTCGGCGGTGATCACCCCCATCGGCGTGGGAGAGGAACCCATCGGTGCCGTGTCCGTGGCCCGGACCAGCGCCGACCGACCCTGGCGTCCGGTGGACATCGAGATCGCCGAGTCCATGGCCAGTGGCGTCGGGCGGGCGCTGCACACCGCCCTGCTCTACGAGCAGGAGTCGAGCCTGGTGGAGAAGCTGCGCGCCCTGGACAAGGCCAAGAGCGACTTCCTGTCCACCGTCTCCCATGAGCTGCGCACCCCGCTGACCAGCATCGTGGGATACATCGAACTGCTGAAGGACGAGGACACCGGACCGCTCACCGAGCCCCAGCTGCACATGCTGGACGTCGTCGACCGCAACGCGAACCGCCTGCGGGCGCTGATCGAGGACCTGCTCACCCTCTCCAGGATCGAGTCGGGGGCGTTCACCTCCCGCAAGGGCCAGGTCGACCTGCGCCGGCTGGTGACCTCGGCGGTCGACGCGATCAGGCCGGTCGCCGAGGCCGCCTCGGTCTCACTGGACACGGAGTGCGACGAACGGTCGCTGGTCATGCAGGCGGACGGCGAACAACTCGACCGGGTGCTGATGAACCTGCTGTCCAACGCGGTGAAGTTCACCCCCGGCGGAGGGAAGGTCAGCGTACGGGTCGACGCGCAGGACGGGCAGGCGGTCCTGAGCGTGAGCGACACCGGCATCGGTATCCCCGCGGCCGAGCAGGAGAAGCTCTTCAAGCGGTTCTTCCGCGCCTCGAACGCCACCGAGCAGGCCATCCCGGGAACCGGTCTGGGGCTGACCATCGTGCACACGATCGTGGCGAACCACGGCGGCCGGACGGAGGTGCGCTCCGAAGAGGACCGGGGTACCACGATCACCGCCTGGCTGCCGCTCACCGGCACGGACGGTGCGGCGGGCTCCCTGAACGGTGCTGCCGCGGGGTGAGGGTTGCATATGGAAATTGAATGGCCGTCAGAAGACGGGTGCGGGAAGCCCTGGTCATGACCGTGCCCGGTAGCCGGGCCACCCGAATGCCGCAGCCAGACCCCAACTCCGGGGCGGTGTCCGCTTCCTCGATTTGCGATCTTCAGTGGTTCATTCTTTGCTGGAAACGTCCGACGAGCGGATCGCTTGATCTCCGTCGTCGCACGCCGCACCGAAACCCCAGCGACCGGTCTGTCGGTGGTCCCGGCCGTGCCTTGTGGTCGTGCCTGACATGTGGAGGCGGACGATGGAACCGGAACCCACAGCCACGCCAGGGCAATATGCGGCCGACGACGAGGAGCGGTTTCGGCTGCTGCTCAAGAACTCTCCGGACATGGTCTTCCGCCGGACGATGGAGGGCGTCTACCGGGAGGTGTCCGCCGCGGGGCGGGCATTGCTCGGCCGTCCGGTCGAGGAGATCGTGGGGACGTCGCTGGAGTCCTGGGTGCATCCGGGCGATGTGGAGGAGTTCGAGTGGGCGGAGCGGGATCTGCTCCGCGACGGCCGGGTGGCGGTGTGTCTGCGTCTGCGGCATACCGACAGGCACTGGAGGTGGACGGAGACGACCGCCTGGGTGGTGCGGGACGCCGCAGGCGAGCCGCTCGAAGTGCGCGGGTTCGTCCGTGAGGCGGAGGGGCAGCGGCGCAGGGAGGAAGCGCTGCGGCTGTTGCAGGATCAGGCACGTTCGGTCATCGAGACCGCCCGGGATGCCTTCGTCTCCATCGACGAGGACGGCCTGGTCATCGACTGGAACCTGGGCGCCGAGAGGCTGTTCGGGTTCAGCCACCGCGAGGTGATGGGCCGTCCGCTGACGGAGACGATCATTCCCGAGCGGTACCGTGCCGCGCACGTGTCCGGTCTGCATCGGGTTCTGTCCGGCGGGGAAGACCATGTGCTGGGCCGTCAGATCGAGCTCACCGCCCTGCATCACGACGGCCACGAGATCCCGGTCGAACTGGCGGTGTGGCGGCTGAAGTCGGCGAAGGCGCGCTGCTTCAACGCCTTCGTCCGGGACATCAGCGAGCGCAAGCAGGCCGAAGCCGCTCTGGCGGAGGCCCGCGACCAGGCGATCGCCGCGTCCCAGGCGAAGTCGCAGTTCGTCGCCTCCATGAGCCACGAGATCCGCACCCCCATGAACGGCGTGATCGGGCTGAGCGACCTGCTGTTGGGCACCGAACTGGATGCCGAGCAGAGCCGCTACACGGAGGGCATTCGGGCCGCCGGTACGGCACTGCTGTCGCTGATCAACGACATCCTGGACTTCTCCAAGCTGGAGGCGGGCAAGCTCGAACTGGACGAGGTCGCCTTCAGCCCGCAGGTGCTGGTGGAGGAGGTCGTCTCGCTGGTGGCGCAGACCGCCCAGGCCGAGGGTCTGGAACTGCTCAGCGACTGCGGTCCCGACCTGCCCGCGATGGTGCTCGGGGACCCCGGCCGGCTGCGGCAGATCCTGCTCAACCTGACGTCCAACGCAGTGAAGTTCACCGAATCGGGTGAGGTCGTTCTCCGCGCCCGCCCGGCCCCGTCCCGGCCTCCGGCGGAGGACGCGCCCTGGCTGCACTTCGAGGTGGCCGACACCGGCATCGGTATCGCCGAGGCCGACCAGGAGCGCATGTTCGACGCCTTCTCCCAGGCCGATGCCTCCACCACGCGCCGCTACGGAGGCACCGGTCTGGGCCTGGCCATCTGCCGCAGGCTCACCGAGGCCATGGGAGGCTCCATCGGCGTCACCAGCCGGCCCGGCGAGGGCAGCACCTTCTTCTTCTCCGTGCCGGTACGCGCACCCGACACCCCCGAACAACCCCCGGCCCCACCGCACCCCGACATCCTTCGCGGGCTGCGGGTCCTGGTCGTCGACGACAACGACACCAACCGGCTGATCCTCGACACGCAGCTGCGCAGATGGCACATCCAGCCGACCATGGTCGCCGACGGCCCCCAGGCCCTGGTGGCCCTGCACGAGGCAGAGGCCACGGGCCGTCCCTTCGCCCTGGCCATCCTCGACATGTACATGCCCGAGATGGACGGTCTGGAGCTCGCCCGCCGGATCACCACCGACCAGAACTTCGGCCGCGTAAGCCTGCTGCTGCTCACCTCCGGCCCCCCGCCGCACGCCGCCGAGCTGCAGGCGGCCGGGATCGCCCGCAGCCTGCCCAAGCCCGTCCACCAGTCCCAGCTCATGGACACCCTGGTCGAACTCACCACCCAGACAGGGCCGGTGACCACGGCCGCCTCGGCAGCGCCCGCGCCCCCCACTTCCCCGACCGCCCACCGAGGCCATCTCCTGCTGGTCGAGGACAACGAGATCAACCAGATGGTCGCCCAGGGCCTGCTCACCCGGCTCGGCTACAGCACGGACATCGCCGCAGACGGCATCCAGGCCCTGCGCCTGACCGAGGAACACAGCTACCAGGCCGTGCTGATGGACTGCCAGATGCCCCGGATGGACGGCTACACCACCACCCGGGAACTGCGTCGCCGGGAACAGGACCACGGGCGTCACCTGCCGGTGATCGCCATGACCGCCGGAGCCCTCGCCGAGGACCGGCACCGGTGCCTGGCCGCGGGAATGGACGACTACGTCTCCAAACCCGTCACCGCCGACGAGCTGGAACAAGCCCTCACCCGCTGGGTCCACCCCACCCACCCACAGACGGACAACGACGACCTGCGCACCTCCATCGAGCAGCGGCTGAACGAGCTGCGCGGCGCCGACACCCCGGCCGAGCACGAACTGGTGGACCGGCTGGTGGACCACTTCCTCGCCCGGGCTCCGGAGATGACCAGCGCACTCTTCCACGCACTGGACCGCCACGACACCCCGGAGATCGCCGATCTGGCACACAACCTCAAAGGCGCTGCCGGCAACGTGGGAGCCAACAGCCTCGCCGCCCACTGCCAGGAGCTGGAACAGCACGCCAAGGCCGGAGACCCGGCCTCACTGGCCGATATCGCTCCCCGTCTCCAGGTCGAACTCGACCGCACCTGCCGCACCCTCGAGACGCTCCGCTTCGACCCTCCCGGCCACGAACCTGGATGAGGACGCGCCCGCACAGCGCCGCCCGGGCACGGGCGGGCCGGAGGAGGGAAGGAAGGCCTGTGGGCAAGGTTCACGTCCTGTTGCCCGCCGGCCGTGATACGGCGGCCTGGGCGTATGCGGCAGCAGGGACCGCAGTGGTCGTCACCTATCTGGTCACCTCCTCCACAGCGCGGTACATGCTGCCCGTGCTGGTATCCGCCTCGGTCGTCTTCGCGATCGCGGTGGGAATGATCAGGAACAGGCCGCCATCGGTCCTTCCGTGGTATCTCTTCGCGGCGGCCATGGCACCGTACGCGGCGGCAGACGCGATCTGGGGCCTGTACCAGGCCCGCGGCGTCGAGGTCCCGTTCCCGGGTGTGGCCGACATGCTCTACCTGGGCAGCTACCTGTTGTTCGCCGCGGGCCTGGTGACGCTGGCCCGGCAGCAGTCAGGCCGCCTGCACTGGGCGGGGATGCTGGACGCGGGAATCGTCACGCTGGGGTTCGGCACTCTGTCATGGGCGTTCATCATCGCCCCCTTCCTGCGCAGCGAACTGTCCGCGTGGCCGCTCGCGGTGTCCATCGCCTATCCCGTCGCCGACCTGGTGCTGTTGTCCATGGCCGCGCGGCTGATGCTCACCACGGGCAAGCGCACACCGTCGTTTCTTCTGTGCATCGGATGGCTGCTGGTCCTGCTCGCTGCCGACGGCCTCTACTACGGAACCATGGCGACGACCGGGACGGCGATCGCGGAGAGCGCGTCCGAAGCGGGGTGGATGGTCTCGTCCCTCCTGCTGGGGGCGGCGGCGCTGCACTCGTCCGTCGGCCGGCCGACACAGCCGGCGGAAGACCAGGAGAGGATGCCCCGGGAGCGGCTGTCGATCCTGATCGCGCTCATCCTGATGGGGCCGTTGATCGTGCTGGCCGATGTCGGGGGCATCCGGGACGAGCCCGTGAACATCACGGTGATCGTCGGCATGCTGGCGGGCCTTTCGCTGCTGCTGGTGCTGCGCGTCGCGTTCCTGGCCCAGTACGCCCAGATCAGGGCCACCGAAGCGCGGACGCAGGCCCACGATCTCGCAGCATCACTGCGAGAGCAGGCAGAGCTTCAGAAGCAGCTGAGCCATCAGGCGACCCATGACCCGTTGACGGGTCTGGCCAATCGAGCGCTGCTGAACGAGCGTCTGGAGTCCGCTCTCGGCCGGTGCTCCGCCTCCTTCTCCGCCGGACTGCTGATGCTCGATCTCGACGGCTTCAAGGAGGTCAACGACACGCTGGGGCACCCGTCCGGCGACGAACTGCTGGTCGACGTCGCACGGCGGCTGACGGGCAGGGTCCGCGAGCAGGACACGGTGGCCAGGCTCGGCGGGGACGAATTCGCGCTCCTCGTGGAAGGCGTGGACGCGAGCACACTGCACGACTACACCATGCGGATCCTCGACTCCTTCCATGACCCGTTCATCGTCGCCCACGGCCATTCGGTCCACGTGACATCAAGCATCGGAGTACGGACCATCACCAAGTCGACCACGCCGTCAGAAGCGCTGCGAGACGCTGACGCCGCCCTGTACAGAGCCAAGACCACGGGCAAGAACCGGGCCGCGTTCTTCGAATCCCCGTAGCGGTCCTCGACCGGGGGCCGGCGTCGGCGTGGGCGGCCATCTCGAGAACGGCCTGCGAAAGATTGGCGGTTTGCTGGTCTGCCGCTGTCATTTCTCTGGGCTTGCTCTGGAGGGCGTGTTCCTAGGGTCGTTGACGTCCCCCGGGGGTCCGGTACCCGGCCCCCGCACCACGTGATCCCGATGCTCTGGAGACGTCTGATGCGTGCAATGCCCCGTCGTGCCCTGGCCGCCGCCGCTCCCGCCGCCGTGCTGATGTTCGCCCTCGTCGCCTGCGGCGGCGGTTCGGACTCCGGCAGTTCGACGTCCGCCGACACCCAGCAGTCGGCGCAGACCGAGGCCGGCGCGCAGGCGGGCGAGGCCGCGGGTGACACCGACGACAAGAAGGAGCCGCCGCTGACCGGCGAGGTCAAGCAGAAGGCGGAGGCGGCGGCGCTGGCGAAGTATCCGGGCACGGTCGTCAAGTCGGAGGAGGACGCGGAGAAGCCCGGCATGTACGCGGTGGAGGTCAAGAAGGCGGACGGTTCGACGGTCGAGGTCTACCTCGACACGTCGTACACCGTCACCGGCACCAAGCAGGAGGGCACCGAGGAGACGGAGAACGCCGGCTGACTCCCCACCGCAGGTACCAGGCACGGCCTCACCGCTGCCGCCCGGTCGGTCCCTCTTCCCCCTCGATGACCGGCCGGGCGGCCCACCTGCCCTTCCCTCCAGACCCAGGCGGGTTCTCATGAACGCCCCGACTCCCGTGACACAGCTGTGCGAGCCTTGCGCCATGCGGCTGCTGCTGATCGAAGACGACGACCGGATCGCCGGGCCTCTCACCGAGGGGCTGGGCCGCTACGGCTACACGGTCGACCGCGTGCGCACCGGCGCCGCCGGACTGGCGGACGCCGCGGCCGCTCCCGATCTGGTGCTGCTGGACCTCGGTCTGCCGGACATGGACGGCCTGGACGTGTGCCGTGGCCTGCGGGCGCGCTCGGCCATCCCGATCATCATGATCACGGCGCGGGGCGACGAGGCCGACCGGGTGGCCGGCCTGGAGCTGGGGGCGGACGACTATCTCGCGAAGCCCTTCGGCGTACGGGAGTTGGTGGCCCGCATCCGCGCGGTCACTCGCCGCACCGGCGCCCTCCCCGCCGTACCGCCGGGCCCGGAAGCCCCGCCCGCCGCGCCGGCTCCGCAGCGGCTCGGCCCGCTGCACCTCGACCGACGCACCCGGCAGGTCTGTCTCGGCGGCGGTGAAGTCGCCCTCACGCCAAGGGAGTTCGACCTGCTCGCCTACCTCGCCCAGGACCCCGGCGCCGTGCACTCCCGCCAGCAGATCATGGACGCCGTGTGGGACCCGCACTTCTTCGGCCCCACCAAGACCCTCGACGCCCACGTCGCCGCGCTGCGCCGCAAGCTCGGCGACCCGGGGTGGATCACCACCGCGCGCGGCGTCGGCTTCCGCCTGACCGTACCCGGCGATGCGCCGCCCGAGGCCGCCCGGTGACCCGGCGCCTGCTGCTCAGCTACCTGGGCCTTGCCCTGCTCGTACTCGCCGGCCTGGAGATTCCGCTCGGCTGGATCTACGCCGACGGCGAGCGGGCCCGCCTCTCCCAGACCGTCGAGCGGGACGCGACGATGCTCGCCGAGGTCGCCGAGGAGAACATCGAGAAGGGCAACCTCGCCGAACTGCCCACGCTGATCGGCGACTACACCGCCCGCACCGGTGGCCACGTCCTCGTGACCGACCGCGACGGCATCGTCCTGGCCGCAACCGGCGAAGCGGTACGCGCGGGCACGGACCTGTCGGGTGCCCCGGACATCGCGACCGCCCTGCGCAACCAGCCCACCACCGGCATGCAGCAGGAGGAGAGCCTGTACTCCACCCAGCCGGGCGCCTCGGGCACCACGATCCGTGGCGCACTGCGGCTGACGTACCCGATGACGACGGTCACCGACCGGGTGCACCGCATCTGGTACGCCCTCGCACTCGTCGGCGCGTGCGTCCTGGCCCTTGTCGCGCTGGTCGCCTTCACCCTCGCCCGGTGGATCACCCGCCCCCTGCGCACCCTGCGCCGCGCCACCGCACAGCTCGCCGACGGGTATCTGGCCAACCCGCCGGACGCCACCACCGGGCCGCCCGAACTGCGCGACCTGGCCGCCGCGTTCACCCACACCGCCACCCGTCTGCAGCACCTGCTGAAGGCCCAGCACGCCTTCGCCTCCGAAGCCTCCCACCAGCTCAAGACTCCGCTGACCGCGCTGCGGCTGCGGCTGGAGAACTTCGAGCCCCACCTCGACCCCCGCGCCCACGGCAGCCTGGAGGAGGCCGTCGGCGAGGTCGAGCGCCTCGGCCGTATGGTGCAGGGGCTGCTCGCGCTGGCACGGCTGGAGAACGCGGCGACGGCCCCCGAGCCGGTCGACCTGGACGCCGTAGTGGCCGAGCGGGCCGCGATGTGGGAACCGCTCGCCGCCGAACAGTACGTCTCGGTCGGCGTCACCGGCATGCCGGTCGGACAAGTCTGGGCGATTCCAGGGGCGTTGGAGCAGATCGTCGACAACCTGGTCGCCAACGCCCTGCGCGTCTCCCCGCCCGGCACCACGATCATGCTCGCTCGCACTCCGGGCGCCGAACTGCACGTCCTCGACCAGGGCCCGGGCATGTCGGCGTCCGACCGTGAGCGTGCCTTCGACCGCTTCTGGCGCGCCTCCGACACCCACCACGACGGCACCGGCCTCGGCCTGCCCATCGTCCGTCACCTCGTCCACGCCTCCGGCGGCGAGGTCACCCTCGACGCCGCTCCGGGCGGCGGTCTGGATGCCCGCGTCCGCCTTCGGCCGGTCGCCGGCGGACGCTCGCACATGGGGAGCGGGCCGTCGCGTACGACGTGGGCGAGGGCGACCGCGCGCTGACCGGCTTGTCCCACGCCCTGGCGGCGAGCCGGGCCGAGGGGAACGCCGGTCTGGTCATCGACCCGTGTTCCGCGGAGTTCTGCACCCTGTCGCCGGAGGGGATCGTCCGAGGTGCGGGGCCGGATACGCTGACGGGATGATCGAGAACCCTCCGCCCTGTCCGAAGTGCTCCTGCGAGTACACCTATGAGATGAACGCCCTGGTGGTGTGCCCGGAGTGCGGCCACGAATGGGCTCCCGCCGAGGGCGGCGACGGTGCCGGTGAGCGTGTCGTCAAGGACGCCGTCGGCAATGTGCTGCAGGACGGCGACAGTGTGGTGGTCGTCAAGGCACTCAAGGTCAAGGGCAGCCCCTCGGGGATCAAGGCCGGGACCAAGGTGCGCAACATCCGGCTGGTCGACGGGGTCGACGGGCACGACATCGACTGCAAGGTCGAGGGCTTCGGGGCGATGCAGCTCAAGTCGAGCGTGGTCAAGAAAGCCTGACCCCAGGCGCCCCCTCCACGGCGGGGGGCCGGGCAGCGGTCTGATGCTGAATTGCATAATTTAGCAATTGGTTAGATGCTATGTTGACTGCACTCGTAAGTAGGGAAGCCGAGGAGTCGTGTCCGTTCCGCTGTACGGGGGAGGAGAAGGCCCGGTGAGTACGCCGCTGTACCAGCTGAAGGCCGAGTTCTTCAAAACCCTCGGCCACCCCGCGCGAATACGTGTCCTGGAGCTTCTGAGCGAGCGCGAGCACGCGGTCGCGGAGATGCTGCCCGAAGTCGGTATCGAGGCCGCGCATCTGTCGCAGCAGCTGGCCGTGCTGCGCCGGGCCAACCTGGTCGTGACCCGCAAGGAGGGCTCGACCGTGTACTACTCGCTGACCAGCCCGCACCTCGCGGAGCTGCTGCGGGTGGCCCGCACCATTCTGTCCGGGGTGCTGGCCGGGCAGGCCGAACTCCTCGCCGACCTGCAGGCAGCGCAGGGGAAGGCGAAGCCGCCGTCGTGACGACGGCCCTCGAACGGCGGCCACCTCCTGGGAGCTGGACAGCACTCCGTGGTGCAGGGGGTGGCCGCCCTCACCGTGTCAGGGAGGGGCTCATGGGCCTGTTGCGCAAGATCCGCACCACCGGCCGGGTGGCCGAGCCGGCACCGCCGCGCCCGGAGGGGGAACAACTCTCCGCGGCCAAGGAGTTGGGCGGTTCGGTGCAGGTGCGGTGCGTGGACGCGGGTTCCTGCAACGGCTGCGAGATCGAGATCGCGGCGGCCTTCAACCCGGTGTACGACGCCGAACGGTACGGCGCCCGCCTGGTGGCCTCGCCCCGGCACGCCGACGTGGCGCTGGTGACCGGGCCGGTGACCCGGAACATGGCCGAGCCGCTGCGCCGCACCGTCGCCGCGATGGGCGAACCGAAGCTGGTGGTCGCGGTGGGCGACTGTGCGATCGACTGCGGTGAGTTCGCCGGCGGTTACGGCGTCGAGGGCGCCGTCGCCGACGTCGTACCGGTGGATCTGGCCGTGCCCGGGTGCCCGCCGGAGCCGGACGAGATCGTCGCGGCGCTCAGGAGAGTGACCGGACGGTGAGCGTGATCCCGGCCGCCCTCGCGACGGCCACCGCACTGGCCGGGGCGGGCGCGCCGGCCGGGTTCGTGCTGCCGTACCGGTTGCGCATCCCGGTCGTCGGACTCCTGACGGCGGGCGTGGGGGTGAGCGGTGGTGCGGCGGGTGTGGCAGCGCTGGGCGGCAGCCGCTGGGTGGCCACGTTCCCGGGAATGCTGCCGCTGGCCGGGGTGCATATGGCGGTGGATGCGCTGGCGGGCCTGTTCATGGCGGTGTCGGGAGCGGTCGTGGTCGCGGTCGCCGTGTACGGCATCGGGTACGCGGCCGGGCACGGGGCGCACGGCCTGGGATCGCGTACGGCGCAGGCGGTGCTGCCGCTGTTCGCACTCACCCTGGTGTCGGTGCCGGTGGCGGCGTCGGTGTCCACGTTCCTGGCGCTGTGGGAGCTGATGGCGCTGGCCTCGCTGCTGCTGGTGCTCGCCGAGCATCGGGAGCGGACCTCGGTGCGGCAGGCCGGTGTCTGGTACGCGGTGATGACGCACCTCGGCCTGGTGCTGCTGCTGGCAGGGTTCGCCCTGTTCGCGGCGCAGGCGGGCGGGGAGACCTTCGCCGCGCTGCGGGCGGGCGCGTCCACCGTCTCGCCGACGGTGCGCGGGCTGGTGTTCGTGCTGGTGGCGCTCGCGTTCACGTCGAAGGCGGGTGCGGTGCCGCTGCACGCCTGGTTGCCGCGGGCGCATCCCGAAGCGCCCAGTCCCGTCTCGGCGTTGATGAGCGCCGCCATGGTCAATCTCGGTGTCTACGGCCTGGTACGGACCGGGCTCGATCTGCTGGCCGGCGGTCCGGCCTGGTGGTGGCTGGCGCTGATGACGGTCGGTGGGGCCAGCGCGGTGTACGGGATCCTGCAGGCCGCGATGGCCTCCGATCTCAAGCGGCTGCTGGCGTACTCGACTTCGGAGAACATGGGGCTGGTCCTGATCGGGGTCGGGGCGTCCGGACTGTTCGCCGCCTACGATGACCGGCCGCTGGCCGCGCTGGCCCTGGCGGCGGCTCTGCTGCACGTGGTCAACCACTCCGCGTTCAAGGCCCTGTTGTTCTGCGCCGCCGGGTCGGTGCTCAGGACCACCGGCCTGCGGGACCTCGACCGGCTCGGCGGGCTGCGTTCCCGTATGCCGGTCACCGCCGCCCTGTTCGCGCTGGCCGCTCTCGGCGCGGTGGCACTGCCGCCGGGCAACGGGTTCATCAGCGAGTGGCTGCTGCTCCAGTCCCTGATCCACGGGCTCCAGGTGCCGGGCGTCGCGGTGGCCGTCGTGCTCCCGCTGTCGGTGGCGCTGATCGCCCTGTCGGCCGGCATCGCCGCGGCCGCGTTCGTCAAGGCGCTCGGGGTCGGCTTCTTCGCCCGCCCGCGCAGTGAGCAGGCCGCCTCGGCCAAGGAAGCGCCTGTCCTCATGCTGGCCGGGATGACGCTGCTCGGGGCGGCGTGCACGGCGCTGGCGCTGGTACCGGGGCTGCTGGGTGACGCGCTGGACCGGGCCGTGGCCGCGGTCGGTCTGCCGGGCAGCGGCGCGGTGTCGGCCGACGGGCTGAAGGTGCGGCTCGCGGACGTGTCGGCGACGCTGTCCCCGCTGTGGGTGGTGGCCGCCCTCACCGCGGCGATCCTGCTCGCTGTCGGCCTGCCCAGGTTGTACGGGCGTCGGCGGCGCCGAGTGAACGCCCGGCTGTGGGACTGCGGCGGCGGGGCACCGACCCCGCGCATGGCCTACACCGCGACCTCGTTCGCCGAGCCGTTGCAGCGGGTGTTCGACGACGTCCTCGCCCCGGAGCAGGACGTGAACGTCACGCCGGTGCGGGAGTCGGCGTACCTGGTGGAGCGGGTGCGTTTCCAGCGACGGGTACCCGACCGGATCGAACACCGCCTGTATGAACCGGTGTTGCGCTCGCTGGCCGGCGTGGGGCAGGCGGCCCGTCGGCTGGCGGGCGGCAGCGTCCACCTCTATCTCGGCTACGGCTTCGCCGGCCTGGTCGTCCTGCTGTTGGTCCTGGCGGTGGGCTGGTGAGAGCGAACAGATGAGTGCTGTCGGATATGCGGCCGTGGCCGGCCAGATCCTCGTGGTCGGTGCCGGGGCGCCGCTGCTGACCGGGTGGATGCGCCAGGTACGGGCGCGGCTGGAGGGCCGGGCCGGGGCCGGGGTGCTCCAGCCCTGGCGGGACCTGCGCAAGCTGCTGCGCAAGGAACCGATCACCCCGGTGGGCACCGGGCCCGCCTTCCGTGCCGCCCCGGCCCTGCTGGTCGCCACCACCGCGGTCGCCGCCGCCCTGGTGCCGTTGCTGTCCACCGACACCGCGGTCAGCGGGCACGCCGACCTCATCGTGGTGGTGGCCCTGATCGCGCTCGGCACCCTGGCGCTGGCCCTGGCCGGGCTGGACACCGGCACCGCGTTCGGCGGGATGGGCGCCTCCCGGGAGATGACGGTGGCCGCGCTGGTGGAACCGACCCTCCTGCTGTCGGTCTTCGCCCTGTCGATTCCGGCCGGGACGACCAACATCCCGGCCATCGTCGACGGCGCGGTCCACGAGCCGGCGCGCCTGGCCTCGCCGGCCGGTCTGCTGGCGACCACCGCGCTCGCCGTCGCCGTGCTCGCGGAGACCGGGCGGATTCCGGTGGACAACCCCTCCACCCACCTCGAACTGACCATGATTCACGAGGCGATGGTGCTCGAATACGCCGGCCCGGACCTGGCGCTCGTCGAACTCGGCGCCCAGATGCGGCTCACCCTGCTGCTCGGCCTGCTGTCCTCCCTGTTCGTGCCCTGGGGCATCGCCACCACCGCCTCCTGGGCCGCGCTCGTCGTGGCGCTGGTGCTGTTCGCGGCGAAACTCGTCCTGCTGGGCGCGGTGCTGGCGGCGGCCGAGGTGTTCTGGGCCAAGGTCCGGCTGTTCCGGGTGCCCGAGCTCCTCGCCGGATCTTTCCTGTTGGCGCTGCTCGCGGTGACCGCCTCCTACTTCCTGAACGGCACCTCATGAGCGGCGGCCTGTACACCCAGCTCCTCGACCTGGCCTGCGGCGCCTTCCTGCTGGCGGCCGTGATCGTACTGTGGCGGCGCGAACTGGCGGCGATCGTGCGGGTGTTCGCCCTGCAGGGCCTCGCACTCGCGGCCATCGCCGTGCTGCTCGGCGCGCACGAGCGGCGGTGGGACCTGGTCGGCGTCGGGATCGGTATCGGGCTGCTGCGGGCGGGCGTGCTGCCGTATCTGATGCGCCGTGCCCTGGCCGCGCTCGCCGCCGACCGCGCACACAGCGAGGAGGTACGCGAGACGCGGCCGCTGGTCAACGTCGCCGCATCCCTGCTGACCGCGGCCCTGCTGACCCTGCTGGCCTACGCGGTGGCCCGCCCGCTGACCCAGCTGAACCCGACCTCCGCCACCCGCGCCCTGCCCGTCGGCCTCGCGGTCGTCCTGATCGGCTTCTTCGTCCTGGTGACCCGTCGGCGGGCGCTCGCCCAGGTGGTCGGCTTCCTGCTGCTGGACAACGGCATCACCGCCACGGCGTTCCTGGCCACCTCCGGGGTGCCGCTGATCGTCGAACTCGGCGTCTCCTTCGACGTGTTGCTGGCGGTCCTGGTGCTGCAGATCCTCACCACCCGGATGCGGGAGGCGTTCGGCACCACCGACATCGACGACCTGCGGGAGCTGCACGACTGATGAACGCCACGGTTCTGCTGACCGCGCCGGCCACCGTGCCCATGGTGGTCGCCGGAGCGTACGCCCTGGCGGGGCTGCGCACCCGCTCGACCCCCGCGGCGTCCGTCATGGCCGAAGCGCGGACTTCCGCCCAGGGCACCGTGTTGGTGGCGGAGGAACCCGAGCCGGACCGGCCGGCGCAGCGGTCCCCGTCCGGCTGGGCCGCGCTCGTCTCGCCCGCGGTGATCCTCGCCTGCGGCAGCCTCCTCGCGGCGGCCGTCGTGCACGACGGCCCCCGGACCGCGTACTCCGGCCTCCTGCGCGCGGACGCGCTGACCGCCTGGCTGCTGCTCGTGGTCGGCGCCGTCGCACTCATCGCCTGCGGCTCGGCGCCCGCGTATCTGGCGGGTGAGCGGACCGCCGGGCGGGCGAGCGAGCAGACCGTGTGGCGCTACCACTTCCTCGTTCAGGCGTTCCTGGCCGCGATGTGCCTGGCCGTGGTCACCGCCAACCTCGGCGTGTTGTGGGTGGCCATCGAGGCCACCACCATCGTCACCGCCTTCCTCGTCGGCCATCGCCGCACCCGGACCTCGGTGGAGGCCGCCTGGAAGTATGTGGTGATCTGCTCGGCCGGCATCGCCCTCGCCTTCCTCGGCACCGTCCTGATCTACTACGCGGCCCGGCAGGCGGGCATCGCCGAGGCGTGGGCGCTGGACTGGCCCACCCTCGTCGCCCGTGCCGACCGCCTGGACCCGGCCGTCACCCGGCTCGGCATCACCCTGATCGTCCTCGGCTTCGGCGCCAAGGCCGGCCTGATCCCCCTGCACGCCTGGCTCCCCGACGCTCACAGCCAGGCCCCCGCGCCGGTCTCCGCGCTGATGTCCGGCGTCCTGCTGTCGGTCGCCTTCACCGCGATCCTGCGCTACCGGGTCATCGCCGACGCCGCCCTCGGCCCCGGCTTCACCCAGCTCCTGCTGGCCGCCGTCGCCCTGCTCACCCTCGCGCTCGCCGCCGGTCTGCTGCTCGCCCAGCGCGACTACAAACGGATGCTGGCCTACTCGTCCATGGAGCACATGAGCCTGATCGCGCTGGCCGCGGCGATCGGCAGCCCGCTCGCCCTGTCCGCCGCCCTGCTGCACATCGCCGGCCACGGGCTCGCCAAGTCGGTCGCCTTCTGCGCCTCCGGCCGGATCCTGCAGCTCACCGGCACGGCGCGGATCGGACGGGTACGGGGGCTGCTGGCCGGTGCCCCCGCGACGGCCGGGGCGTTCGGGCTCGCGGTGGTGGCGCTGGCGGCGTTTCCGCCCTTCAGTCTCTTCGCCTCCGAACTGGGCATCGCCCGCGCCGGGTTCGCGGCCGGTGCCGCCCTTGCCTGGGCCACGGCGGCGGCCCTGCTGCTCGTCCTGGTGGCCTTCGCCGCGCTGGCCGCCCGCACGGCCCGGATGCTGCTCGGGCCCGGATCCCCGGGCGAGGAGAGTCCGTCCGGACTCGGGCCGCTGGTCCTGGGCCTGGCCGCCTGCGCCGCCCTGGGCGTCACCCTCGGTCCGCTCACCGACCTGCTGCACGCCGCCGCCCATGCGATCGGAGGCCAGTGACACGATGCGCAAGACCTATCAGAGCAGTGCCGTCACCCTGCCCCAGCACGCCGAGAACCTGCTCACCCGGGGACACCGGCTCGCCCTGGTCGCCGCACACCTCGATGAGGCCGGGCCACGCGTGGTGTACCTGTTCACCTCAGGCCCGCCCGATACACGGGTGGAGCTCCACATCCGCCTCGACCCCGACCGTCCGGAAGTGCCGACGCTGGCCCATCTCTCCTTCGCGGCGGGCCGGTTCGAGCGGGAGATGCGCGACCTGTTCGGCATCGTCCCCCAGGGCCACCCCCTCCCGCGCCGCCTGGTGCGCCACTTCCACTGGCCGCGCGGCTGGTACCCGATGCGCCCCGACGCCGGACCACCCCCGGCCTTCGGCGAGCAGGAGGGCCCGTACCCCTTCCTGGAGGTGGAAGGCGACGGCGTCTACGAGATCCCGGTCGGCCCGGTGCACGCCGGACTGATCGAACCCGGCCACTTCCGCTTCTCCGTCGTCGGCGAGACCATCCTCAAGCTCAAGGCCCGCCTCTGGTTCGTCCACAAGGGAATCGAGAAGCTCTTCGAGGGACGTTCGGTCGCCGCCGGCCTGCCGCTCGCCGAACGCATCAGCGGTGACACGGCCGTGGGTCACGCCCTCGCATACTGCCTGGCCGTCGAGGAGGCCACCGGCACGGAGGTTCCGGAACAGGCCCGGCGTGCCCGCGCCCTCCTCCTCGAACTGGAGCGCGTCCACAACCACGTCGCCGACCTCGGCATGCTCTGCAACGACGTCGGCCACGGCATCCTCAACACCCACGCCCAGCGCGTCCGCGAACAACTCCTGCGCCTCAACCAGGAGATCACCGGCCACCGGCTGCTCCGCGGAGGCGTCGTCCCCGGCGGCGCCGCTCTGCGCGCCCTGCCGGAACCGGCCCGGCTGAAGGCGATCGGCGAGGACATCCGGGAGATCGCCGGCCTCGCCCTCGGCCACCCCACGATCCGCGACCGCTTCACCGGCACCGCGATCCTGCACACCGCGGCCGCCCAGGAGATCGGCTGCCTCGGCTACGTCGCCCGCGCCAGCGGCATCGCCGCCGACGCCCGCATCACCCACCCCTTCACCGGATACGGCGACCGGCTCGCCGTATCCGTCCACGACACCGGCGACGTCCTGGCCCGCTTCCTCGTCCGCGCCGAGGAGATCGACGTCTCCCTCGCCCTGATCGAGCAGTTCGGTGAAGGCCTGGACGCCCCCGGAGCGGTACTGGCGCCCCAGCCGCCGCCCGGCGCGGGCCCGAGCAGCGGGGTGGGTCTGGTCGAGGGCTGGCGCGGCACCATCGCCACCCGCGTCGAACTCGCCCCCGACGGCACCCTGGCCCGCGTCAAGCCGGTCGACCCGTCCTTCTTCAACTGGCCGGCCCTGCCGGTCGCGCTGGCGGACACGATCGTCCCGGACTTCCCGCTGACCAACAAGAGCTTCAACCTGTCGTACGCGGGCAACGACCTCTGAACGCCTCGGAGACCGCCCTCAGGGCGTGCGGATGCCCCGGGGATCGTGCCGGGTCACTTGTGTGCGTGCTCACCCAGGTAGAAGAGCAGCCACACGAACCCCGCGAAGAGATGCGTGCCGAAGATGTAGAAGCCCGCCCGGATCGCGACACCGCGCTCGATGTGCCACTCCCGGTCCCTGGTCTTCTGCCCGCGCTGCTTGTCGTCGGGCTGGTCGCCCGCTTCGTCGCCCACCGTGTCCTCTCCCTGTTCCCTCTGAAGTCCACGCCCTACGACGGCATGCTGAACCGCACGAGGACGACCTTGCCGTCATGGTCGACGGCGGGCTCCGCGCTCACGTCGCCGTCGTAGTCGGCAGCCAGCTCAGCGATCATCCGCAGCCCCGCGCCCATGCCCGCCTCGCTGAGATCCGGCAGCGTCGGCTCGGCGTCCGCGACGCTGATGACCAACTGCCGAGCCCCGACCGTGATCCCCACGTCCAACACCGGCGACCGAGGAGCGTGCCGCAGCACGTTCACCACCAGCTCGCTGGTCACCAGCAGCACCGCGTCCGCGAACGCGGAGGCCGGCGCCACCCCGGCAGCGGGAAGGTGCTCGGCCACCGCTTCCCGGGCACGCCGCACCGCCTCGGGCCCCGGCCGGAACGAGGCAACATGGCGCCGCACCGCGGGCAGCGCATGCTCGACCGCCGCGACCGGCCTGCCGTGCCGCCAGGGCATCGGGAACCCGCCGCTGCCGCTCAACGCGCCGGCCCCGAGGCGCGCAGCTCGTCCAGCAGGTCCTGCCGGCCGGTCAGCAGGGTGGCCAGGATCCGCCGCGCGGCGGCGAGCAGTTCGGCCACGTCGCCGCCGGCCAGCTCGTACACCACCGTCGTCCCGGTGCGCGTGGCGGTCACGATGCCCGAGCGGCGCAGCACGGCGAGCTGCTGGGACAGGTTCGACGGCTCGACCTCGATCTCGGCGAGCAGGTCGCGCACCGGCTTCGGCCCGTCCTGCAGCAGCTCCAGCACTCGTATCCGCACCGGGTGGCCGAGCATCCGGAAGAACTCGGCCTTCGCCTCGTACAACGGAACCGGCATCCCGATCACCCTTCGTCCGACCCTGCCGCCTCGACGTCCAATCCGTGTCTCCGCGCCAGCCGCACCGCGTCATCCAGCTCGTCCTGGGCCACCGCGATCGCGTACGCGTCGTCGGCGGCCACGGCCGCCGCCAGACCGGCCCGCGCCGCATGTACCCGCGTCAGCAGTGCCTCGGCGACTTCGCTCACTCCGACCTCCAGGCTTGGGATCATCTAGCCTCCACGGCAACTGACAAATTGAAGAACTCTTCAATTATACGGCCGGGCACGGTCGGCGACAGTCCCCCAGACCTGGCCGCCGGCGCCGGAACCGTCAGCGTCGGACAGAAGCCGCGCGCAGAGTGCTGGAGGAGACGGTCGACCCTTCTATGGACGGCTTGACCCGGGCTTCCCTGCGACTCCTCCGGATGAGCGGATCCCTCAGCCGGTGCTGAGCCAGGTGGCGGTGAACCTGCGGCCGCCGTTGGAGAGGGCGGAGATCGTGTCTTCCTGGACGCCGCTCATGTCGGCGAGGTTGCCCGTCCAGAGCGGCCACGAGCCCAGGGGCTTGCCGTTGACGGTGGCGCCGGAGAACGTGACGGAGCCGAAGTCGGTGACGTGGCCGGAGGGGCCGCCGGTGTCGGAGTTGGCCTCGACGATGACGTTCGCGGAGGCCGGGGTGCCTCCCGTGGAGACCTGGGTCTTGTTCTCGGTCCTCGTCCAGCCCCGGGTGATGTCCCGGATGGTGAGGGTGAACTTGTTGTTCCCGTGGTAGGTGACCGAAGCACGCATGTGGTCACCCGGCTTGGTCGGCACGCTCATCGGGACGCCCGCCGCCGGATACATCTCCCACCACGAGTAGTAGTCCGGCGTGGTGCCGTCGCAGTTGGCGGCGGTGCCGGTCTGGGCGATGGTGCCTTTTCCGCTGAGGCCGACCCAGAATCCGGTCTGCTGCTCGCCGCCGCGGCAAGTGGCCGTCGGCTGGATCCAGTTCGCCGAGACCGAGGTGTGGGTTCCGTTGATCGCCGAGTAGCCGGAGCCGAAGTTGTAGGCGGGCTTGGCCTTCGCGGTCTTGGCCGCCGCGGTCCTGCTCTTTGCGCTCTTGGCCGCCGTCGCGTTGCTGGAGGCGTTGGCGAAGCCGGCCACCGCGCACAGCAGGACTGCGGCCGCCCCGCCGCCGACGGCCAGGACGCGGCGGGAACTGCGGCGAGCCCGGTGATGGGTGTCCACGGGATGTGGTCAGCCTCTCGATGGTGGTCAGGGGCGCAGTCGGGCGACGGACAACGTGGTCGTGGCCGGTGAGGCCCCGCCCATCGGCCGGCTGTAGTCGGGGGTGGCCTGGGCGAAGGCCCATACGAGGCTGCCGTCCGGCAGGGCGGCGATGTCGCCGGCGATCCGGGCGCCCACGACCTTGTCCGGAGCGACCGTGTGGCCGGACCAGTCGATCACCCGCAGGTGGGTGCCGGAGAACCGTCCGGTGCAGGTGCCGTCCTTGCAGGACGCGCCGCTGATGCTCTCCCAGGAGACCAGCAGTCGGTTCTTGCCGAACGGGGCGATACGGACGTTCACGTGGTCCGTGCCCGGCTCGTCGGTCAGCGGTACGGGCTTGCCGGCCGGGGTCGAGCCGTTCTTCAGGAAGGCGACCGCCACCT
This sequence comes from Streptomyces sp. NPDC001617, assembly GCF_053596855.1. Classification (NCBI taxonomy): domain Bacteria; kingdom Bacillati; phylum Actinomycetota; class Actinomycetes; order Kitasatosporales; family Streptomycetaceae; genus Streptomyces; species Streptomyces sp. NPDC001617. Next base: position 27,685 of record NZ_JBSFHA010000062.1, on the reverse strand, counting down.
GGTGGGTGGGGGTCCGCGCGGTCACCGACCAGCCCCGCCCGCTGGCGTCCGCGCTGTTCTTGACGGCGGAGGCGGCACCGCGCGAGGCGAACGCCGTCGCGTACCGGCCCGCGGAGGACTTCACCAGCCCGCCGGCGTTCCCGGGGAACGCGCCGCCGCAGTAACCGGCCCAGCACTGCTCCCGCTGCACCACCGGCGCCTCGTCCGGTGCGCCGATCCCGGTCGACACGAACAGGCCCGAGCGCCAGTCGTCGAAGCAGAGGGAGGTGAAGGGCCCGGAGGCCTCCTGGTGCAGGGCGATGCCCTCGTTGTGACTGCATCCCCAGGTCCAGCCGCCGGACAGGGTGGCGCCGGACGGGCCGACGTACGAGAGTTTGTCGCCGTAGTGGCCGTCGGCGAAGCCGCCCGCGCCGTGCACGACGAAGTACGCGCCGTACTTGCTCCCGTTCCACTTCAACTGGCTGTCCAGCACCGGTGAGGTGTCGTTGCTCGCGGCTCCGGTCAGCTTGGTGCGGAAGGCGAGGGCGCCGCCCCGGTAGCGGACCAGGGCGGCCGCCGTGTCGCCCCACTTGTTGCTGTCCGGGACCCTGGTGAGCAGCGCGAACCCGCCGTCGTGCGCCACAAGACCGCCGACCTCACGGGCACCGGACACGACCGTGTCGGGGCCGCTGCGCCGCAACGAGCCCGAGAGCGCGGTGACATGGACTCCGTCGCCGGCCGGCCAGGCCACCCGCAGCGTCCCGTCCGGTGCCGCCTCGGTGTCGACCCGGGTCCACTCCGGGACTTCGTTGTAGCCGGAGGTGAGGTAGGAGAAGGCCGCGGGCAGGGCGAGCTTCGAGATCGTCAGCCCGGGTCCGTGTACCGGAGCCGCCCGTCGCCGGGGCTTGGCGGGGGCCTTGCGCGCGCTGGGCGACGGGGAGGCCGGAGAGCTCAGCACGTGCGTGGCCGCCGGGTGGGAGGCGGGAGCCGCGGCCACTTTCCGGGGTGCGGTGCCGTGGGCCGCGTAGACGACTCCCGCGCCGGCGGCGACGGCCAGCACCGCGCCCACGGCGACGGCCTTGGCCGACGCGGAACCCGCGAAGCGCCCGTGCCCCGCACCATGCCGTCCGCCACGGTGGCGAACGCGGCCGGCCGGCGAAGGCATCGACGCCGCCGCCCACTTGGCCGCGAGCGGCACGGGCACCGGCACCAGGGCCAGCCCGGTCAGCAGCCGTTCGGAGGGGACCAGCCCCTGCCAGTGCGCGGCGCAGGGGACGCAGTCGCGCGTGTGACGGGCGAAACGCTTGCGCCATAGCGGCGACGGGTGCCCGCCCCATCCGCTCGCGAGCTCACCGAGAACGGCGCAGTACTGTACGGCGGCCAGCGCACGCACCACGACACGCGCCGTCTCCAACTGCTGCTTCAGCCGCTGCACTTGCACGGAGACATGCCCGGCCGGCAGTCCAAGGGCGCCGACCAGCTCGGCCCGGCTCAGCTCTCCCGCCGCCTCCAGCCACCACAGCGCGAGCAACTCACGGTCGTCCGCGTCCAGCCACCGCGTGGCCAGCGCGGTCTCGCGCCGCTGATCGGACAGTTCGAGGCGCAGGATGGTCAGATCGACGAAGTCGGCGCCCGGGTCGGCCGCGTCCAGCGAAGCCTCGAACGTCTCGCCGTACGCCACCGGCTGCGCCTGACGGGCCCGCCACCGGTCGCGCACCTGCCGCATCGCGATCGCCACGAGCCACGAGCGGAACGCGGACGGATCACGGAGATCGCCCAGGTGGTCCACCGCGCGGATCAACGTCTCCTGTACGGCGTCGTCCACGTCCTGATGCCCGTCCAGGGCGCGTCCGACGATGTTGTAGACCAGCGGCAGACAGCCGGCCAGCAGTTCGTCGAGGGCCCGCCGGTCCCCGTCCCGTGCCGCCTCCACCAGTGTCCGGTCGACGAGCTCGTCCCGCTCCCCAGTTCGCATTCCTCGCTCCCTGCTCTCTTCTCCGCCCTGCGCGGGCCGTCTCCTGTGCGTCGGTTGCATGGGAGACGGCCCGCGCCGCACCCGGAAAACACAAATCCGCGAAACGAGCCCGAGGGGCTACAGCGCCGGGTAGGCCGGGAAGCTGCACGACGGGACGGAGCCGCCGCCGGAAACCTGGGTCACGGTGACGCCCGTCCCGGACGGGGTGATCGTGCTGTTGTGGACGCCGACCTTCGCGTACGAGGCGGTACTCGCGTTCCGGTCCAGGCTGACGTCGCTCAGGGTCAGCCCGAGCGGGTGGTCGGCGCTGTAGCCGTTGAACACCGAGTGGGCGTTGGACGGCGAGTTCACCGCGCGCAGGCCCGTCACCGTGATGCCGGTGAAGAACGGGATGTGGGAGCCGCTGCCGTTCGCGTAGTGGGTGTCGAAGACGAGCGGGTAACGGACGCCGGTGACGCAGGTGTCGAGGTAGCTGACGTCGGACACCGTGCCCCCGCTCTTGGTGGAGCTCTTGATGCGGATGCCGTTGCTGCTGCCGCTGACGATGCCGGAACTGTCGGTGCCGGCCACGGTGTTGTTCTCCACCAGCACGTTGCTCACCCCGCCGGCCGTCTCGCTGCCGATCGAGATGCCGTGGGTGCCGTAGAAGTGGTTGCCGGCGATGGTGACGTTGCGGACGGCGCTGCCGCCCTTGACGGCGATGCCGTCGTCGCCGTCCTGGATCCAGGAGTCCTTGATGGTGACGTCACTCGCGCCGCCGGGGTCGATGCCGTCGGTGTTGCGCGCGTCGGCCGGGGTCTTGATGCGCACGCCCCAGGCGGTGAAGCCGGTGCCGCCCTGGTAAGTGACGTGGAAGTTGGCCGAGTTGAGCAGGTCGATGTCGTGCAGCGCGAAGTCGTCCGAGTTCTTGACCTGGATCAGTCGCGGGTCCTGCTGGTTCTTGCCCTCCGTCTGGGCCTGCCGGGCCAGCGCCCACCAGGTGGTGGAGGTGCCCAGGATGTCCTGGTCGCCCCGGCCGTCGATCCGCCCCTGGCTGCCGCCGGCCGACCGGACGCCCTCGATGCCCGCATGGGCGCCGGAGACGGAGATCAACGGTACGCAGCCGCCCTCGGCCGCGGACAGCGTGCCGCAGGCCGGTTTGCCCTGCGCCTGGTAGGAAGCGGGATTGCGCGAGCCGTAGAGAGTGACCCCGCTGTCGACGAGCAGCACCTCGCCCTGGTGCACGGTCAACGGCCCGGCGAGGAAGGCGTTGTGGCTGCCGGACGCCTTCAACTCCACGGCCACGGGGGCCGATCCGCTTCCGGTACAGGCGTCCAGCGCGGCCTGCAGGCGGGCGGTGTCCGGCGGGCTCTTCTCCGTCGCGGCGTCGAAGGTGCGCCCGGAGACGGCGAGTTGGGCGGTGACCGTACGGCAGGTGACGGACGGCCGGCGCGGCTCGGTCACGTTCCGGCTGTCACCGGTGGCGAGCCCGGAGGCAGCCGTGTCGGTGGTGGCCGTGGTGGCGGTGGCGGCCGCGGGGTTCCAGCCGTCCTTGCCCGCAAGGTACTTCTTGACGGTGTAGTCGGCCGCCTGCGCGGCGGTGAGCTGCGGCGTACCGGCGTTGACCGCCGCGCCCGCCCCGGTGTCGGCGTATGAATCGAACCGGGCCGACTTCCAGGAGAAGCCGCTCATGTCCGTCCACGGGGTCGCGCTCTTCACGGCGGCGGGCAGCACCGTGTTGCGGAACAGGACCTGGGCGACGGCGGTGGCGGTGGGGTGCCAGGGGCGGCCCAGGTAGTAGGTGTTCGCCTTGGCGGTGCTGCTGACCGTGCTGTTGGCGATGAGGAAGCCGTACTTCTGCGCGGAGTCGGTGTTGGCCGCGGTGATGAAGCCGTTCAGGCCGCCCGCTGCGGCGCCGTTGTCCCGGGCGACGATCGTGTCGTGGTCGAAGACCGCGTCGGCGTCGCCGAAGATGAAGTCGGTGTCGCCGGTGATGCGGTCGTCGTGGAAGTACTGCCGGGTCGGGCTGGTGGTGCTGGGCTCCCAGGCGAGCAGGGTGTCCTGGTGGCCGAGGAAGGCGTCGTTCTCGTAGACCTGCCGGTCGCCCTCGGCGTTCACGGCGACGGCCTGGCCGCCGCTGGCCCCGGGGTGCGCCGCCTTGTCGTAGGAGTTGACGACGGTGACGTTCCTGACCGTGAGGTCCTTGGCGGCGAAGGTCGCCGTGGCGCTGCCCGCGGTGCCCAGTTGGCCGCCGCCGGGCTTCTGCGTCCCGGCCGAGTTGCCGTACGTGATGACGACGTCCGCCGCGTTGCCGGTGGCGCCCTCGATGGTGAGCCCGCTCTTGGCGGCGGGCACGGTGACGACCTCGTGGTACGTCCCCCTGGCGACGGAGATCGTGTCCTTGGGCGAGGCGGCGTCGATCGCCGCCTGGATGGTCCGGTAGGCGGCGCTGCCGTCCGCGGCGACCTTCAGCGTGCGGGCGGAGGCGCTCGGATTCGCCTGGGCGAGCAGGGGGACGCAGGCAAGACCGCCGAGCGCGAGGACGGCGCCGACCGCGAGCGCCGTGCGGCGGGCCGTACGGGAGCGCCGGTGGGACTGATGGGACACCACGGGTGGGCCTTCCACGAGGGGGGAGTGACACCCCCAAGTGGCGCGGTGGGCCTGAAAGGTTGGCGGCTTGGAGAAGCCTTTACGGACTCTTGCCGGCGTCCGCCCCCGCTACTCCGGGCCGTCGAAGGTGACGAAGACCCTCTCCACGGCGCCCCGCGTGAGCGCGACTCGACAGCGCCCTCGGTTCCCTCCGCGGGCACCTCCCTCGACGAACGCCTCGCCGTCACCGTTGAGTGGGGCGGAGACCAGGGCGCCGACGCCATGGCGGAACTCCTCAGCGGGCCCGAACCGCTGCGCCGGGCCGGCCGCATCCCGGACGATGGCGAGCCACTGGATCCGGCTCATGCCGCCCTGTACCGAGGAACCAGTGCCGGCCCGCGGAACGTCCCGGGTCGGCAGCCGTGCCGTCGTCGAAGGACTGTACGGAGCGTTCACAACGCTGCGCCGGGCTAGTGAACGAGGTGCGCCCCACCCGGTCGCGCTACGGGACGGACACCCGCTCACCGGCGAACCGCAGAACGGGGACACCTGGACGTTCTCGTAGAACGTCAACAGCATGGACAACCGCGTCCAACCGGACGCCGCCCACTACCGGGCCCCGAGCATCTACAAGCAAGGATGCTTTCCATGACCGTCAGCGCCGCTTGGGAACGCATTGGCAAGGAGGACGGGCCGTCCTTCGGCGAGAATCCCGTGTTCACCTCGCTGCCCCACTTCTTGGACGGAGTCGCTCAGGCCTTGAGCGACGGAGTCTTCCAAGGGCCGCCGTGACTAGAGATCTTCGGGTAGGAGCCGGAATGCCGGGTGGCCGGTCAGGGGCCGGACCATGCGGAAGTGGTGGTCGGTGGTGAGCACGGCGTCGGTGCGGTAGGCGGCGGCGAGAGCGACGTTCATGGCGTCGGTGAGGCCGATGCCTTTGCCGCCGTCAGCGTCCGCGTAGCCTTCGGCGACCGCGGCTGCCGCGCTCAGGTGAGTGCTGACGGAGGGCACCTCGAAGCGTCGGGTCGCGACGTTACGTTCGATGAAGCGCGCCGCGATCAGGGCCTTCTGGGTTCCGGCACGGGTTGAGATCAGGTAGTCCAGTTCGGCCAGGACCATGGGGGAGACGATGAGGTGGCTGGTTGCTGCCAGGGCCTTCTTGTGTTCCTGGTGGCCGGTGAGTTTCGGGTCGAGCAGCCGGTACAGGCCGTTGGTGTCGGCGACGGTGACCAGGCTCACGCGCCCATCCCCTTGAGGGTGTCCTCGATCTCGTCGTCGGTGAGGTCGGGCAGGCCGAGGTCGGGGAGATCGAGGTCGCCCATGGCATCGGTCGGGTACGGGGGCACCTCGGTGTCGTTTATCGGGACGACCCGTGCGACGGGGGTGCCGTTCTTGGTGACCGTGACGGTCTCGCCGCGGGCTGCTGCGGCGAGGATCTGGGACGACTTCTGGTTGAACTCGCGGGCCGTGGTCTCCATGTAGTACATGTTACTACGCGAGCAATGTGGATCGGTGGCCACCTCGTGCACATGGAGCACGTGGCTGAAGTGCGGGATGCCGGGCGGGTGCGCACCATGGCGATCACCCGTTTTAGGAGTTTTCCCCGGGCGGGGCTTTGACCTGCGGAGATGGCGGCCTGGTGGTGTCCGGCCTGGGGAATCACCCCTCTGTGGTTCTCGCTTGTTCGCGGGTTTCCCGGCCTCATGTGTGCTGGATCCGTTCCGCTCTGCCGCCCTCTGTCCCCTGTGCTGCCGGGGGCCCGGCTCAGCCCGGGTCGCATGGTATTGAGCCACAAGATCGATCAGATGCGAGGACAGTGCGGCCTGCCTAGGCTGAAGGGATGAAACGGGTTATTGTTGATCATTTCGGTGGCCCTGAGGTCCTGAGGGTCGTGGAAGAGGACGACCCGCGGCCGGGGCCGGGTGAGGTGTGCGTCAGGGTGCTGGCCGCAGGCGTGTCGTTCACCGATGCCCAGCTGCGCGCCGGCACGTATCTCGGCGTACCGAAGCCGCCGTTCACGCCCGGCTACGAGCTCGTCGGCGTCGTCGAGGAGCTCGGTCCGGGCTGCTCGAGACTGCGCGTGGGGGACCGCATCGGTGCGCTGACGGTGTGGGGTGCCGACGCGGAGCGCGTTTGCGTGCCGGAGGCGGAAGCGGTCGAGGTGCCCGAGGAACTCGACCCGGCGGAGGTTCTGAACCTCGTCTTCACCTACATGACCGCCTACCAGCTACTGCACCGCGTGGCGAGGGTGAAGCGCGGCGAGACGGTGCTCGTGCACGGTGCGGCCGGCAGGGTGGGCACCGCGGTCCTCGAGCTCGGAGCGGCCGCTGGGCTTCACCTCTACGGAACCGCATCGGCCCGCGACCGCGCCGCGGTCGAACGGCTCGGCGCGGTGGCGATCGACTACCGCAACGAGGATTTCCTGGCGCGGGTGCGCGAGCTCCCCGGGAAAGGCGTGGACGTCGTGCTCGACGGGCTCGGCGGCGTGCTGTCGCTGCGCTCCTTCCGCGCGCTGCGGCCCGGCGGAAGGCTTGTCGTGTTCGGCCACTACGCCACGCTCGAACACGGGCACAAGAACTGGAGAGCGTGGGCGGAGTGGTACGCGGCGACCGGGACCGTCTGGCTCTGGAGCATGCTCTCGCCCCACCGGCAGGCGCTCGCCTACCGGATCCAGAAACTGCACGGACATCACCGCCAAGTGCTTCCGGTGGCCGGTGGTCACCCGGCGCTTCCCGTGGGTGGAGGTCCCCGCGACCCGGACCGGTTCCGGGAGGACTTCCGCGCGCTGCTCGAACTGCTCCGTGAGCACAAGATCCACCCGGCCGTGGCCGAGCGCCTGCCGCTGTCCGAGGCTCGTCGAGCGCACGAGATGCTCGAGCGCTCGGCGGCGAAGGGAAAGCTCGTGCTCGTGCCGTAGGCCGAGGTCGAGGCTGAGGAGGACGCTCGCCGATGGTGCGCGACGGCCCTGCCGGCCGAGTGGAGGGGGTCTCGTCCGGCGAAGCCCGGCAGGTAGCGCGGGCGCGCTACCTGCCCATCGCCGAGCACGGCCTGATCGGCGACATGCACACCGTCGCTCTCGTCGGCACCGACGGGACGATCGACTGGTACTGCTGCCCCCACTTCGACTCGCCGAGCGTCTTCGGGGCGATCCTCGACGCCGACCGCGGGGGCCTGTTCCGTATCGCGCCCGACTGCGACGGCTGGAGTTCCAAACAGCTCTACCTCCCCGACACCAACATCCTCATCACGCGCTTCCTGATGCCGGACGGCGTGGGAGAGGTGCATGACTTCATGCCCCCGCCGCGTACCGGCGAGGCGGCGCACCGCCACCGTATGATCCGCCGGGTGCTCGCCGTGCGCGGGCGAATGCGCTTCGTCGTCGATGTCGCCCCACGCTTCGACTACGCGCGCGCCCGCCACGAGGTCGAACTCACCCCGCACGGCGCGCTCTTCCGCTCTCCCGAGCTTGAGCTCAGCCTCTCGACGCGGTGCCCGCTCGAGATCGTGGGCGGCCAAGACGTGCGCGCGGGCGTCACCGTCCGAGCCGGGGAGACGGCCACCTTCGTGCTCGACCGCGTGCGGCCCGGCGAGACGCAGGCGTCGTCCTCCGATGCCGCCATCGCCGCCGAGTTCGACGCCACCGTGGCGTTCTGGCGGCACTGGCTGCGCGGCTCGCGCTACAGCGGGCGCTGGCGCGAAGCGGTGCACCGCTCGGCGCTCACGCTCAAGCTGCTCACGTACGCCCCCACCGGCGCGATCGTGGCCGCCCCCACCACCAGCCTGCCGGAGGAGCTCGGCGGCGCACGCAACTGGGACTACCGTTACACGTGGATGCGCGACGCCGCCTTCTCGCTCTACGCGCTGCTCAGACTCGGGTTCACCGAGGAAGCCGGCGCGTTCATGGAGTGGCTGGAGCGGCGCTTCCGCCACGCGGCCGACTACGGCGAGTCGGGCCCCCTGCAGATCGTGTACGGCATCGACGGGCGCGGGGACCTGCCCGAGGAGCAGCTCTCCCACCTGGAGGGCTACATGGGCTCGGCGCCGGTGCGGATCGGCAACGGTGCGGCGACGCAGCTGCAGCTCGACATCTACGGCGAGCTGATGGACTCCGTCTACCTCTGCAACAAGTACGGGCGGCCCCTGTACCACGACGGCTGGATGGAGCTCACCCGCAACCTCGAGTGGCTGATGGACCACTGGGACCAGCCCGACGAGGGGATCTGGGAGACCCGCGGCGGCCGCCGTGACTTCACGTTCTCCCGGCTGATGAGCTGGGTGGCGGTCGAGCGCGCGGTCCGGATCGCCCGCCAGCGGGGCCTGCCCGCCGACCTCCCTCGCTGGACGGCGGTCCGGGACAGCATCTACCACCAGATCATGGAGCGCGGCTGGAACCCCGACCGCCGGGCGTTCGTCCAGCAATTCGACACCGACGTGCTCGACGCCTCTCTGCTGCTCATGCCCCTGTGCAAGTTCGTCGCGCCCACCGACCCGCGCTGGATCTCCACACTCGACGCCATCACCACGGAGCTGGTCTCCGACAGCCTCGTCTACCGCTACAACGCGGAGGCGTCGCCCGACGGGCTCGCCGGCAATGAGGCGACCTTCTCGATGTGCTCCTTCTGGTGGGTGGAGGCGCTCGCCCGGGCCGGCCGGCTCGACGAGGCGCGGCTGGCCTTCGAGAAGATGCTCACCTACGCGAACCACGTGGGGCTGTACTCGGAGGAGATCGGTCCAACGGGCGAGCAACTCGGCAACTTCCCCCAAGCTTTCACGCACCTGGCGCTGATCAGCGCCGCCTACAACCTCGACCGCCGGCTCGGGTGAGCGTCGGGGGGGCTCGATTGTCCTCATGCCTCACGAGAGTCTGACAGGGAGGGCTCCACGCAGCTGTGGTGGCACGCGTGTGGCACGACCCCGAACACGGCAGAGGGTCAGCCCGGGAGGAAACCTCTCCTGAGCTGACCCTTCTCTCTGTGCCCCCGGCAGGATTCGAACCTGCGACACCCGCTTCAGGAGTTCGAGCGGAGGGGCCTTGGAGAGCACCTGACCATGTGGGGCATGACCGCTCACGATCGTTCAACGCCGGGGCTGTCCGCTGTCGTTGATGTCACCTGGCGATGTCAGGTTGGATGGCGGCACGGATGCGTGTCGTGGCCGAGCTGTTCACGGACGGTGGCAAAAACGCAGTGGTGCACCTGCCTGGCCGCCGTTTCCTGGTGTGCGGATTCAGTGCGACTCTCTCTCCATCCAAGTCTTGTTGGTGGGATGACTCACGACGGGTCCGTAGGCAAGATGCGCGCCGGATCGGTCGCTCCGAAGAAAAAGGCGAGGCTGCTCGGGGCGCCAGAGTCTTCGTTGTCGGTGGCCCAGCCGACGGCGGCGGAGATCACGTAGTCCGTGCCGCCGTCCGAATTCTCAAGGATGTGGACGCGGTTGCTCCGGGCGGACCCTCCGGCATCCGCCACGACGCGGGAGCGCTCCTCGGGGGTTGCGCATCGGATGACGAGACCGTCGTAGACCAACCCTGTCTGTATCGCCACGACGGGCTTGAAGAGCACATCGATCCTCGGGCCATCGAGTGCGCTGCGCAGCAGGAGCTGGCTGTGACTGAGCGAGTAGGCCCAGACTTGGAACGTCTGTTCAGAGCGGAACAGCACTCGGCCCGGCGTGAAGTCGTCGTCTTGGTTGAGCCACGCATCCATCTGCAGGTGGGGATACGGAGGTGGTACCGGTACGTGCAAGGGGGAGGGCGCCGGAGGCGCCTGCGGCTACCGAGGTCGGCAAGCCGACCGGCTGTGACACCGTCTTGCGGGTGTCACAGCCGGTCGTACCACGCGGTGTGCGGATCCCCTCGATCGGCCGCGATGCAGTGCTCTCAGTCTTCTCGCCGCGCCGCCGCCTCCTGCAGGTAAGCGGAGATCGTGGCGAGGTCGTTGGCGATGCTCAGTACGCCGTTGACGTCGGTCGTCGGGGTGGAGGCGCCGTTGACGCCGGCGAAGAAGACGTCGAAGCGGCCGTTGCCCTTGTCCAGGTAGCCGGCGATCGTGATGGCGCCGACGGCCAGGCGGTTGCTGAGCGCATCAAGACCGACGGCGGCGCCGGTCTTGGCGAACACCTTTCCGCGCGCGGGGCAGTCGGTGCAGTTGTCGGCCAGCAGGCCGTCGACGCCGAGGATGGGCAGCGCGTTCCGGAAGACCTCTGCCTCGGGGGTGCGATGCCAGTACGTCAGCATCTGCACCACCGCGTTCGGCGTGGTCCGGTCGACGGGGTTGCCGCCCCGGCCGTCCAGGAGCTGGATCTGCTTGCGGTCGACACCCGCGCGGTCCAGGAAGTCGGCCAGCACGGGGAAGCCGTCCATGCAGTCCTGGCTGCCCTTCGCGACGGCCATCAGGCAGATGGCGAGGTTGGCGCCCAGGTTGTGGCTGACCTTGAAGATGAGCTTGGCGTACTGGGTGTAGGGCGGGGAGGTGTACTGGGCCACGCGCGGCCGGCCGTCGTACCCGTCGGGCAGCCGGTCGACCGGGTTGGCTCCCGTCGGGTTGGCGGTGACCTTCACCCCGGCCCGTCCGAGCGCCTCGATCAGCGCGGTGCGTCCGAAGGCCGCCGGATCGGCGATGTCGGAAACCTTCAGCGCCGGTTCGGAGTCGGCCGCGATGGTGCCGGACAGCTGGATCCGGGTGCCATTCTCGGAGGTCGTCACCTCGATGTCGGTCGGCTGGCCCGCCGCCACGGTCCGCACCGTCGACGTGACGTGGTACGGGGCGACCTTGGGCCGCCAGTCCAGTCGCGCGGGCGCGCCGGGCCTGGCGCCGGGGGTGGTCAGCAAATCGATGAGATTGTCGTTGATGATCAGCGGGGTCGGGACCGGGACGAAGATCGGCTCGGGCTGGAAGAGCCGGTTGTCGACGATCACGTTGCCGTCGACGCGGGTGATGCCGGAACGCCGTACTTGCTGGGCGATCTGGTTGATCCCGGCGAGCGGGTTCTCCGGGGTGAGCGTGGCGCCGGGGAAGCTGTTGGCGTATGTGTGGTCGAGGTCGGTATAGGCGACCGTGCCGTCGGGGCGGGTTCTGCCGCCCATGGTGAGGTCGCCCTGGGCGACCAGGTCGAGATTGCCCTTCAGGGTGCTCCCGCGGCGCTCGCCGATCGCGTAGACCGGGGTCCGGAAGCGGTGGTCGCCGCCGAGGGTGTCCCACGCCCCGGACACGCCGAACAGCTTGGCCACCGACCCAGGGATGAAGAGCTGCTCGGCGAACCGGCTGTGGATCACCCTCCCGCTGTCGGGGTCGCGCTGGAGCAGACCCCACTGGGCGTTGGGGTAGTCCGGCTTCCGCATGATCTCCGTGATCCGCGGGTCCAGCCGGTCGGAACCGCCGTCGTCGGGCGACGAGGCCGCCTGGGCTGCCACGCCCGGCGTCAGGGCCAGGAGCAGCAGGGCACAGCATCCGGCAACGACGCGACGCCGAAAGGATCCGAAGTTCTCTCCTCGCACTGCAACACGTACCGTTCGTCTCGGCAGTTTCCTGTCCATGGGGTCAGGTATGGACTCCGATGGGCGCCGGAAATGGGCGGCGCGAACGGTAGTCACCCGAACGGCACGGCGCATTCGTCGAAATGCGTAGCGAACGGCCGGTCGGGACAGTCGGTCAGCGGCCGGGCTCGGACTTCAGGCGACTTGCCCTCAGCGGGCCGGATGCTGCCCCTCTGACGTCGCTTGGATGTCTTGGTCGCCATGGTCCTGGAACCTATTCATGGTTAATGCCATGGCTACGACGAACAGGGCGCCCATCCCGGAAGGACGAACGGGCTGGTCAGACGCTGTGCCCCAGGCAGGATTCGAACCTGCGACACCCGCGTCAGGAGCGGGATCGAATCCTTGCCGGGGGGTGCTCGCCGCTGCCGCGCGGTGCTGTTTCCCCTGGTCGGAACGGCACAGCGAGCCACTTGATCCGGCTCATGCCGCCCTGTGCCGGGCCGTCCGCTCACGCATCGCTCACGCGCCGCTTCCGGTTGCTGAGCAGCGCCTGCTCAGACCTGCCCGAGGTCGATCTGCGCCGGGAACGGGGCCACTACCTTGAGGACGCCGGTGAACACGTCTCCGTCCCGGTAGGTCTTCGTCGCGGGGTCGAGAACGTAGGTGTATACGAGAGGAACGCCTGTCGCGGCCTGCTCGATCCGCCAGTAGAAGCCGATGCCCGCCTTGGCGTACTGGTCGACCTTCACGATCCGGTCGGTGGTCTCCGAGCCTGGCGACACCACCTCCGCGACCAGCAGCACGTGCTCAGGGCGGGTGGGGGTGATGTCGATCGTGTCTGCTCGGTACACGACGACGTCCGGGCGCCGATTGGTGAGCGGGACGTCCTGAAGCCGGACGTCGAAGCCCGTGTCGGCGTTCCACTCCGGGCCCGAGGCAGCGTCCAGGGCGTTCGCCAGAATCCGGGCCAGCCGGTTGTGGCGCTTGGACGCACTCGGACTCACGACGACCATCCCGTCCACGATCTCGATACCGGCGCACTGTTCCTCGGACCAGGACTCGTACTCCTCCGCCGTGATCTGCTCATGCATCCACGCCGGGGCCACCATCTCGGCCGTCATGAAGCACCTCCCGGACACTGTGCTACGGGCCCGATCCCGCTGGATTCAGCGTACTGTCTGCCGTCCGTCCGGCACGCTGATCCCGCTCACGCCCGCTCCCGTCGGCCGGCATCCGACGAGGGAGCCCACGACAAGGGAGGAACCAGCACGGTGGACTCGTCACCGGGGGATCGGAACGGGCCGGCGGCACCACTGACCCGGTGGCCCACGCCGCAGAGCGCGGCAACGTTCGGCCCGGCGAGTGCCGGTCAGAGCCGTGGCAAGGCTTGTGGCCGGGTTCGGGCTCGCGGCGCGACGCTCACGCAAAACGGCCCCGGACGAGGAGGCCGAGGCCGAGCTGAGCGCCTCACTGAGGGGGAAACCCCAGGTCAGGGCGGTAATGCGTTGTGCCCCCGGCAGGATTCGAACCTGCGACACCCGCTTTAGGAGTTCGATCAGCGGGAAGCGCGGGCGGCTTAGGTTCGTGCTCGCAGGGAGAATCGGAATCCAGCCTGGGACGCTGAGATGCGTCGTCGTCTGGCGACGTTGATGTCAGCCGGTGATGTCAGGCCGTGGGGTGTTCGCTGGGCAGAGGGGGGCGTACGAACTGGGTACACCGCTCATCACAGGCTCCCATGGCATGGAAGTTCAGACGTGCCTCTGCGAGGCTCAGCCGCCCGTTCGGGCCGCCCCGAACCCGGTCGGCATCGTGGTCGTCCTGCCCGTCGTCCTCCCAGAAGCACACGGGACAGATCTCGAAGTTGCCACGCTCGTCGAGCGTTAGGAAGCCGCAGCAGGGACAGCGGTACGGGCCGCCCTCGGCCTTCCCACGGATATTCAAGAACGGAGTGACCACGCCGGCATCCTGCCCCCGCCATGCCGCCGATGGCGACCCAATAGATGCACGCGGCTCAGTCTGCTGAGACACGACCGCGATGAGGTTCGAGCGCGGCCAACACGTTTTCCAACTGTGGTGGTGGGATGGTGGGCGTCGTTCAAGGGTGTTCACCTGCGTTCAGCGCTGTTCGAGAGTGCTACTGGCATCGGCCTCGGGGCCGCTGCGAACGGCCCTGAACCAAGCTGAATGAGACGGAAACTGAGACGGGGACCCGATGGAACGAGTGGAAGCCGAGCTGTTCACCGATGCCGGCAACAACGCTGTCGTGCGCCTGCCTGGCCGTCGCTTTCCTGGAGTCCTGGTCCAGGGCGACACCCTCAGGATCCTCTCCGCCGACGTCGCCGAACTCGTCGAACTCTGCGCGGCCGGCGATCTGGAGGAGGCCCGCCAAGCGGCAAGCCTCCTCCACGAGGAACTCGGAGCGAAGCTACAGCGCTACACCGATGCTCTCGACGCCCACGGAGAGCGACACCCGTTCTGATCCGTAGCTCTGTGTGGATCGGTCAGTGGCGGTCATACCGGTTGCGCTACGGCCCTTCAAGGACGCTGCCAGGCGGGGTCGGTTACCGATCTTGCCAGTGCCGATGACGTTTGCCCTGGTCGCAGCGTCGGGCTGCCGTGGTCTCGGGTGGTTTCGAAGGGGCTCGGGGAGCGGGTTGGCTCCCAGATGGCTCCCAGGCGTCCGGACTGGCTGGGCCTCGCCGCGCAGGGCGAGGCCGACCGAGAAGCCGGCGTTGTGCAGTCTTTGTGTCGCCCGGACGTCGATCGTTGCGATCCTCGATGGCCTCCAAGACCTGCTGAACTGCTGGACCGGCCTGTGCACCACGTGCCACCAGCCCCTGGCCCGACCCTGGACCACACACCAAACAGCAAGATCCCCCCGACCTGACGGAGTCCTACCAGGCCGAGAGCCCCTGTTCCCTCAGGGCCGCCGCCGTCCGTTCGGCCACGGCCGCGTCGGCGTCGGTCACCAGGACCCGGGCGCCCGTCGCGTCGGTGAACTCCGTATTTCTCGAAGCGCTTTGTATCGCTCATGAGCCGAACCCACGGCCGGAACGATCAGCCGGGCAGACACCCCGGCAGGCTTGGGCGGCCCGAGCGGCGATGCAGTCAAACTTTGACATTACGCACTAAGTATCGTATGTATGGATACATCGTAAACTTACGAGCGAAGGGCGGGACGACGAGAAGGCAGCCCTCCAGTCGCACGGAGTACGTGGTGATCGACATGACGACGAGTTGCAATCAGCCCTTCCCGAGCCCCCTTCGCCGGCAACCCGAGCCGGGAGCCCCGAGGGTGACGGCGCTCGTACCCGCCTACAGGGAGGCGGACTCGCTCCCCCAAGTCCTCGATGCGCTGCAGACGCAGACACGTCCCGCGGACCGCATCATCGTGACTCTGGATCCGCACCAGGACAGCGGTCGAACCGAAGAACTGGAGCGAATTGCCCAAGAGGCGGGCGCCGAAGTCTGGCATTCGGTCGGCAACAGGCATAAGAAGGCCGGCAATCTCAACGGAGCGCTGGACAGATTGCTGCCGGACATGGCAGACGACGACTCAATCCTCATCCAGGACGCCGACACCTATCTGGATCCTTACTTCATCGAGGTGACCACCCGGAAGTTGGGGCAGGGCTACGGCGCCGTGGGCGGGAACTTCCGGGGTCGTTCGGGCGGCAGGCTCTGTGGCGTCTTCCAACGCAATGAGTTCGCCCGGTACGCCCGGGACACGGCTCGAAAGAACGGCAAGGTACTTTGCCTGACGGGCACCGCCTGCCTTTTCAAGGCCGGCGCTCTGAAAGGTGTGCTCGCCGCCCGAGAATCTGGTCTTCTGCCACCGGCCGACGGAGTGTACGACACGAAGGCACTGACCGAGGACAACGAGCTCACGCTCGCTCTGAAGCATCTCGGATTCCGCATCGTCGCTCCGGCCCGCGCGACCATGAGCACTGAAGTCATGGAAACATGGCGAGCCCTTGCGAAGCAGCGACTTCGCTGGAAGCGCGGAGCGCTCGAGAATCTGATCGGCTACGGCGTGACTCGTTACACCGCAGAAGGTTGGGTCAGGCAGGTCGTGGCGTTCCTCGGGGTATCCGTGTCGACCGTATATGTAGGTTCGGTCCTGTGGTTCCTCGCTTCTGGGTCGGGCCTGAGAATTGCTCCGTTCTGGATCGCCTTCACCGTCTTCTACGCGATTGAGCGGGCGATCACCGCAAAATCCAGGGGTTGGCGCGTGTCGGTTGCCTCGATGCTGGTCATACCGGAATGGTTCTACGACCTGTTTCTGCAGGGAGTGCACCTCCGTGCGCTCGTCGATACAGCTCTTCAACGAGAGCGAAACTGGTAGTTCAAGCAGTCCCCGGAAAGGGACCGAACAGACAGAGGAGACAATCATGGCAAACTATGCAGGCGCAGGGGCCACAATGGGCGGAACCAGTGGGGCAGGGGTTCTGCCCCTCACAGGCGGCCCGGACACCATCTGGTTCTGGATCGTCATGTTCGTTCTGATCTCGTCGGGATTCGCTGTGCTGCGGCTGTTTCCCCGAAAGGTCAAGGACGACTCCTGACCGGGGTCGGACATGAAAAAGGCAAGTCAACTTCTGGGTATCGGCCTGATACTCGTCGGTTTGCTCCTGGGAGGCTTCACGCTTCTCCAGACCTGGCACTCGGACAATCAGTACAGAGCCATCCAGCAGACACTGCACAAAGAGATCCAGATGTCGGCCGAGGTCCCTCACGAAGGCGGCGCGCTCGCGACGCTGAGGATTCCTCGATTCGGCTCGGGCTATGACCCCGTGATCGTTGAGGGCGTGTCTCAGAGTGCTCTTGCGAAGGGCCCCGGGCACTTTCCGGGGACGGCCATGCCGGGCGAAATCGGAAACTTCGCGATTGCCGGTCACCGCACGGGGTGGGGGCAGCCGTTCCATCGGCTGCCGGACCTGACAAAGGGCGACGAAATCAAGGTCTATTGGCACCGTAAGACATACACCTACCGGGTCACCCGGACCGAGGTCGTCAAGCCCTCCGACGTCGGCGTCGTGCTTCCCGTTCCCAACAGGCCGGGTGTCAGGCCGGACAAGGCTCGGATCACGCTCACCACCTGTACGGACCGCGGGTGGAAGGGCACATACATCCACCGGCTCGTCGTATGGGGCGAGCTGGAGAAATGATCACTAGGTGGCATAGGCCCCGGCGCCGCGTCGAGCCTTGAGGAGGCAGGCGAATGGCGAACGAATCAGCCGCCGGCACGGGTCGATCCGGCGACCGCGGGCGTCCTGCGAGACTCAGCCGTGAGCGTGTCCTGGCCAGCGCTTTGGAACTGGTTGATCGCGAAGGCCTCTCCGCACTGAGCATGCGTCTCCTGGGAGCCGATCTCGGCGTGGAGGCCATGAGCCTGTACCGCTATGTGCCCGGCAAGGAAGCCCTGGTGGACGGGCTGGTCGAGGCCCTCTACCTGCAACTGGAGGACCGCCTCGACCAGGCGCCCGTCCCGGCCGCGGCACCGACCGCCGGTGACTTCGAGCAGCGAGCCGGCCTGCAACGCATCGCTCTGACCATGTACCAGGTCTGCATCGACCACCCCCAGGTGGTGCCGCTCCTGTCCACCCGCATGATGGCGGTCCCGCTGGCCCGCAGGCCGCTGCCCGTCCTCAGGCATCACGAACGGGTGCTCACCCTCCTTCGCGACGCCGGACTGGACGAGGCCCAAAGCGCCACAGTCCTCCGCGCCTTCACCGCCTGGGTGCTCGGGTATATGTCGGTGGAACTGCGCGCCATGGTGGACAATCCAGAGGAACCGGACCCCGCGTTCCGGTTCGGCCTGCATCGCCTTCCCGCCCAGGACCTGCCAAAGCTGCGCGAGAGCATCCCCGCCCTCGCCGAACGCGGCGGCCCGGAGGGCCTGGCAGCCGGATTGGACGCACTGCTCGACCGCTTCTCCGGGCCACACGAGTAAGCCCCCGGCCAAGCACGCTCCGGCAGCATGCGGGTCACCAGTATCCGGTCGTGCCCGCCGGTTTGCCCGCGTCCTGGACCTCGACGAGGTAGCGCAAGGAGTCGGGGCGGGCGGTTGCCGTCGAGGTTCGTGAAGCCGTGGACCTGGGCGAGTCCGCCGCTGGAGAGGGACCAGCCGTTGAACCGCGCCACGTCGCGAGGGCGACGGCGCGCCCCACGAAGCGCGGCGGGAGCGCCACACCGCGACGTGCCGGCGTGGACACCACGGGAGTTGCGGCACAGCTTCGTGTCGTTGCTCTCTGACCACGGCATCCCGTGGTAGCGGATCGCCCTCTTAGTCGGTCACAGTAGCCAGGCGACGACAGAAGCTGATCTATCAGCACTCCTATGACGATCGATCAGCGTCCTGGCGCGAATCTGGCACGCGACCGCTGACCATCACGGACAGCAAAAAGGCCCGGTTCTCCGCTGCAGTTCGGCACTGACCGTTGCTGTACGGGCTTGTTGGTGTCAGGTGTTGGTGTCAGCCGCCAGGGGGGATTTGACAAGTTCCCACCTCATTGCCTCAAGGGCACGACCTTCCCCGTCCTCCGCTAGCAACCCACGGCCGTACCTGGCTAGGGCTTCGACGAGGTCGGGGTATCTGTACGCCGGATCATCTTTAGAACGTGCGCAGCATGTACCGCGTGGACCCACAGTCGTACAGGCCTCACAGACGATTCACACTCGATCACCAGCGCGTCGCTCGGGAGCCACAGCTTCTCGCGAAATGTTGCTTCGCGTACGCAGACATAGCGCAGATCTGTCGGGAGTTCACGCAGCCGCGTCCACGACCAGCGAGGTTTCCACCGGAACTCACTCCCGACCGGTACCCGGCCAAGGCTGTATCGGCGTCCCTCGTCCGGCAGGTTAGCCCCGACCGGGAAGAGGACTGCTTCCCCTCCCACGGCCCGAGCAGCTGTCCGTCGCACTCGCCGTGCCACAACGATTGTGCCGATCATCATGCCAAAGAAGCCGCAGAGCCCCGTAATCACGCCCGAAATCATGTGCGAAGTAAAACAGGCGGCCAACCGATGACCAAGAGGTTAGGCGCGGCCTCTGACCTGACATCACCCACCACTCTCCCCAGTTTCCATCCCGGCTGTGTCAGTGCCCTCATCTAGGGTGGCGGCGATCTCGAAGAGCTCACACCGTGAGGAGCGACACGATGGGCGCCAGTGGCTGGGAGTACGTCACTCCATACAAAAACACCGTCGAGGAGTCATTGGAAGCGCTGCACGCGCAGACCTTCCAAGAGCTCTACGGCGATGGCGATACCTACGAGGACCTTGAGGAGCTGTGGCAGGACGAGGAGTTCATGACCGAGGAGGGAACCCACTCGATCCTGGACATCCAGCGCGTTGTCCATACAGACGGGACACCATCGGCCCACAACATTCAGGACTACGGGACGCTACGCCCGCTAGCTCTTGAGCGCGTCATACATCATTTCGGCACTGATCGACCCAGATCGGGCCAGTTCGAGGAAGTGCTCGCCCAGGCCTATGCGGCGATCGGATCTCCGTCCGACCATACGGACACCCTCCTTGACGAGTGCCGCATGCGGTGGACCGGCGTGTACGTCGTTCTTTACACGGGAGACGAGTCCACTCACCTGGGAATTTTCGGTTACTCCGGCGACTGAGCCGCTTCGGAGAAGGAGCGCAAAAAGCTATGCGCTCCTGTTCACAAGAGTCGGTAGGCAAACAGTCTTCGTCGTCTGGCATCGTCTGTCGTCATTGGCTGCTCCGGGACGGCCCACACACGGCCCGGCGGAAAGGTATGGGGCACGCAGCTGTCAGTACTTGTGTCCTGCGCCCCAGGCCCGTCTTCAGTCCCTGATCACCGATGCGTACACTGCCTGCACTTATCGGCGGCCTGCTGCACGGGGCGGGCCTGACCTTCGGGAACACAATGCGAAGATCGACGTTCGGCTCTGCTCTGCTCGGCTCTCTGGCCATAGCCGCTCTACTCGCTCCAGGTGCCCAGGCGACTGAGGGTGACCTTCATGTCAGTGACTTCCGGATCACCGGCGGAGGCGGCGCGGGCAACGACGTCGTCCTGGGCATCACCGACTCAAGGACGATCACCGTCAAGGTGACGTTCAGCGACGACTCGGGCATCAAGTCCGCGGACTTCACGCTCTTCCACGGAAGCAAAAGCAGCCTCAGCGAGGCCGACGCGGTGCTGAAGCCCAGCGAAGCGGCGCCGGTGTGCTCAGCCAACGGAACCAGTTCCGTCTGCACCAAGCACTACACGATCGACCCCCGGCGTGATCTGAAAAACTCGCTGGCCGGCATCTGGAAGCTCAGCGTCACAGCCCAGGCCAACGACGGGGAATCAATGAACACGGACGGTCTCACCACCTTCTTCATGAAGCGCTACGGGAAGCTGACCGCCAACGCCTCTCCCGAGCCGGTCGCCAAGGGCGGCACCATCACCGTCACGGGCAAGCTCAGCCGGGCCAACTGGGACACCCATGACTACCGCGGCTACACGGGCCAGCGCGCCTACCTCGAGTTCCGCCGACCGGGCATCAGCTACTACGAGTCTCTGGGCTACGTCACCACGAACTCCACCGGGGTCGCCACCGCGAAGGTCACCGCAACCGCCGACCGCTACTGGCGCTATGAGTTCAGACCCACCATGACAACTAGTGCCGTCAAGGCGACGGGCGACTTCGTAGACGTCCGTTAGGCGTGTCGGGCTCGGTCGATCGGTCGGGCCCGGTGCCCCTCACCGCGCGGGCGGTGTAGCGACTTTGGCCGGGAACTGCTTTGGCGCGAGTGATCATGGCCCCGTAAGCTTCCGGCGAGTCGGGCAGTCTGTGGACCTGTCGCCGAGTCCGCCGGTATCCGCGTCATCCGGCTGCACGACGCCCGCCACGGCACGGCCACCCTTCTCACGGCGGCCGGAGTCGCACCCCGCGTCGTGATGGAGATCCTCGGGCACAGTCAGATCAGCATCACCATGGACGTGTACACCCACGTCGTGCAGGACACCCAGCGCGAGGCCATCAGCCACATGGACCGGCTGCTGAAGCGGCGGCCGGTCGCGAGTGACCGCCCCCGTTGATGTCAGAAGTAGATGTCAAAGGCCCCGGACCATGATCGGTCCGGGGCCTTTCGCCTGGTGCCCC
Source organism: Streptomyces sp. NPDC001617 (assembly GCF_053596855.1). Taxonomy (NCBI): domain Bacteria; kingdom Bacillati; phylum Actinomycetota; class Actinomycetes; order Kitasatosporales; family Streptomycetaceae; genus Streptomyces; species Streptomyces sp. NPDC001617. The sequence continues at coordinate 6,559 of NZ_JBSFHA010000062.1, read as the reverse complement.
CGGCAGGATTCGAACCTGCGACACCCGCTTTAGGAGAGCGGTGCTCTATCCCCTGAGCTACGAAGGCAGGGGCTTGCAGAAAACCTTGTTGAAAGTCCAGGACGTGGATCTTCAACCAGGAGTACAAGCCCGCTGGTCAGACGTGGCGCGACGCTCTCTGTGGGGTGCCCCGGGCAGACAACGTGACGTACCAACGGCCGACCAAGGACAGCGTAGCGGATGCGTGCCGGGGAGCGTCGTCGGTATAGGGGCAGGCGAGCAGGCCGGTCGGCGAGAGCGCTTCTGAACTGCTGCTTCTGCAGCCTCCGGTGAATGACGGCTCGACTCTGACGGGGCCGGGACCGAGGTGATGGGACCGTGCTGCTCCTTGCGTCAGCCTGCGGGGGTACGTGGCGCTGTCTCGTGGTGGTCGGCAGCGCTCCTCGCCGCCGCCTGCTGCACCACCTCCTGGACGTCACCCGCACGTCCGTGGAGCCGGCGCTGTGAAGACTCCGGCGCAGGGACTCGCGTGCACTGCGGTCGCGGCGCGCGCCGAGGTGACTGGACGCCCGGAGAGTGGCGTTGAGCCCCTGGCTTCGGGGTGTAGCCCGCTACACCCCGAGTTCGGGAGGGTGCTCCCTCGTGACGGAAGTCGCCCGACGGGATCGTAGAGATCACTGAGGCACGCCGTCCCGGTCTCCGCCCGAGGCGAGCGGAACGAGAGCCTCCGTTCCCCCCTTTGTCTTGCACCGCTTGTCTTGCACCGCCGATGTGGAGGCCTTTCACCGCCATGGCAACTTTCCTGTACCACGTGGGTCGCATCACCTTCAGGTGGCGATGGTTCGTCACGTTCCTGTGGATAGCCGTCCTCGGTGCCGTCGGCTTCGCCGCCGCGAAGGCCCCCGCCGCTCCCGACGACGGATTCGCCATGCCGGGCATCGAGTCCCAGAAGGCGTTCGACCTCCTGGACCAGCGCTTCCCGGGCTCGGCAGCCGACGGGGCCAACGCCCGCATCGTCTTCATCGCACCGAACGGAGAGAAGGTCACCGCCGCCAAGAACAAGGCCGTCATCGAGGATCTGGTCGACGAGGCCGCCGACGGCTCGCAGGTGGCCGGCGTCGTGGACCCCTTCCAGGCGAAGGCGGTCAGCAAGGACGGCTCCACGGCCTACGTCACCGTCGCCTTCAAGACCGCCGCCGACGACCTGACCGATGCCAGTAAGAAACACCTGGAGCGCGCCGCCGACCAGGCCCGGGATGCGGGCCTGACCGTCGAGATCGGTGGAGACGCCCTGGCGACACAACCTGCGGCGGGCGGATCCGCCGAGGCGATCGGCATCGCGGTCGCGGCGGTGGTCCTGCTGATCACCTTCGGGTCCATGGCCGCCGCCGGGCTGCCGCTGCTGACCGCCGTCATCGGCGTCGGCGTCAGCATGACCGCCATCATCGCCCTGGGCAGCACGTTCGGGCTGTCCCTGACCAGCGGGACCCTCGCCTCGATGCTCGGCCTTGCCTGCGGCATCGACTATGCCCTGTTCGTCGTCTCCCGCTACCGCGAGGAACGCGGAAAGGGCCGTGCGCCGAGGGAGGCCGCGGGAATGGCCGTCGGCACGGCGGGGTCCGCGGTGGTGTTCGCCGGCCTGACCGTCGTCATCGCGCTCGCCGGGCTGTCGGTGGTGGGCATCCCGATGCTCACCAAGATGGGCCTCACCGCAGCCGGCGCCGTCCTCGTCGCCGTCCTCATCTGCCTGACCCTGGTCCCCGCCCTCCTCGGCTTCTGGCCCAACGCCGTACTCGCCCGACACGTCCGCAAGGGCAGGAAGTCCCGCGGCGCCAAGACGAGCAACGCGAGCAACATGAGCAACGCAAACAACAGGAACAACGAGAGCAACAGGAACAACGAGAGCAACAGGAACAACGCCAACAACACGGACAGCGCGGGCAAAGCACAGAACGCGGGCAGCCGCTGGGCCCGCCTGGTGATACGTCACCCCCTGCCCGTGCTTCTCCTCGGCGTCGTGGGCCTGGGCGCGCTCGCCGTGCCGGCCGCCGACCTCCAACTGGGCATGCCCGGCGACGAGGCCAAGTCCACGTCCACCACCGAGCGCCGCGCCTACGACGCCCTCGCCGAAGGCTTCGGCCCCGGCTTCAACGGCCCCCTGACCATCGTCGTCGACGCCAAGGGCGCAGCCGACCCGAAGGCCGCCGTCTCCGAGATCAGCCGGCGAATCGGCGACACCAAGGGAGTCGTCTCCGTCTCCCCGGCGCGGTTCAACCAAGCCGGCGACACCGCCGTGCTCTCCGCCACCCCGTCCACCAGTCCCACCGACGCCAGGACGGTCGACCTGGTCAAGACCATCCGCGCCGAGCGCTCCAGTATCGAGCAGCAGGCCGGGGCCACCTACGAAGTCACCGGCACCACCGCACTGAACATCGACGTCGCGCAGAGATTCCAGGACGCACTCGTGCCCTACCTGGTGGTCGTGGTCGGCCTGGCGATCGTGCTGCTGCTCCTGGTCTTCCGCTCCGTCCTGGTACCGCTGAAGGCAGCCCTCGGCTACCTGCTGTCCGTACTGGCCGCCCTCGGTGTGGTCGTCACGGTGTTCCAGCACGGCCATGGCGCGGAGCTGCTCGGCGTCGAGACGACCGGCCCGATCATGAGCATGATGCCGATCTTCCTCGTGGGCATCGTGTTCGGTCTCGCCATGGACTACGAGGTCTTCCTGGTCTCCCGCATCCGGGAGGCGTACGTCCACGGGGACCGGCCCGGGCAGGCGATCGTCTCCGGGTTCGGCACCAGCGCTCGCGTGGTGGTCGCTGCCGCGCTGATCATGATGGCTGTCTTCTCCGGGTTCATCGGTGCCAGCGAGTCGATGATCAAGATGATCGGGTTCGGTCTGGCGGCCGCGGTCCTCTTCGACGCCTTCGTCGTCCGGATGGCCATCGTGCCGGCCGTCCTCGCCCTCCTCGGTGACCACGCCTGGCGCCTGCCCCGCTGGCTCGACCGGTTGCTGCCCAGCGTCGACGTGGAGGGAGAGGCGATCACCCGCAAGCATCCCGTGCCCTCGGCGCTGGTCGACCAGCACGGTCCCGGACTCGTGCACAGCCGGTAGATCCCCGCACAACCCGGTGGCCGCCTCCCGCAGGCGGCCACCCCCGATACCGGGGCCGCCCTGGCGGTATCGGCCCCGCACTCGCCGAACCCGTGGGGACGGGGAGCGGCGAGCACCCCGGCCCGGCGGCGAGCACCCCCTGCTCGCCGCCGGGCACACAGGCGTTCACGGCCCTCCCGCCGACCACCACGCATGCGACGGACGGACCGACGTGTCGAGCGAACGAGGCTTCCCTCCCCATGGCTGTTCCGGCGCGTCGGCCTCTCGCGTGGGACGATCAGGCTCATGGGCGGTGACTTCGGCACGCGAGGAGACCGCATTGCGCGTTCTGGTCGTCGGTGATCGGTTCATCCCCGCCGGGTACTACGTCGATGCCCTGGCGGAGGTGTGCGGACCCCGCCTCGGGCCGGTCCGCCGTGTCGACTGGTCGGGGACCAAGGCGGAGCAGCACGCGGCGCAGCAGACCATGGAGTGGCACGGGGCCGGGGCCGTGGCGGTGCCCGGCGAGATCGTGGGCGCGGTGGGTGACGCCGAGGTGCTGGCCGTGCACTTCGCGCCGGTGCCCCGGGAGGTGCTCCAGGCGGCTGCACGGCTGCGGGCCGTCTGCGTGGCCCGTGCGGGGCTGGAGAACGTCGATGTCGCCGCCGCGACCGCCGCCGGCGTGGCCGTCGTACCGGTGTTCGGTCGCAACGCCACCGCCGTCGCCGAACTCGCCGTCGGGCTGATGCTCGCGGAAGCGAGGGACATCGCCCGTGCCGACGCCTCCGTCAAGGCCGGCGGATGGCGGAAGGAATTCGGCGGGCCCGGCCGGGAGATCGGGGCAGGCACGGTCGGCCTGATCGGTCTGGGGCATGTGGGGCGGGCGTTCGCCGGGCGCATGCGCGGCTTCGGCGCGCGCCTGATCGCGTACGACCCGTATGTGCCCGACGACGTCCTGGCGCGCCACGGCGTCGTGCGGGCGGGCGACCTGGACACCGTGTTCCGCGAGTCCGACGTCGTACAGCTCTTCGCCCGGCTGACCGCGGAGACCGAGCGGTTCATCGGCGCACGGCACTTCGCGCTGATGAAACCGACCGCCTCCTTCGTGAACACCGCGCGCAGCCGTCTGGTCGACACCGACGCCCTGTACGAGGCCCTGGTGCACCGTCGTATCGCCGGAGCGGGACTCGACGTGCACGACCAGGAGCCGCTCCCGGCGGACAGCCCCTGGCGCGCGCTGGACAATGTCACGATCACCACGCACTACGCCGGTGACACGACGACCACGACGCTGCGTTCGGCGCGGCTCGTCGCCGAGGCGGTCGCCGAACTCGCCGCGACCGGCCGCTGCGTCGCGGCGGTCAACGCACGCGAACTCGGGTGGGTGTGAGCGGTGGCGCGTGAACTGGTGCTCGGTGTCGACGCGGGACACACGGTGACCAAGGCCGTGCTGTTCGACGCCACCGGCCGAGCGGTGGCGCGGGGCACCGGCGCACTGCCGCTGAACACCCCTCAACCCCACTGGGTCGAGCGGGATATGGACGACGTGTGGCGGACGGCGTACCAGGCCGTCGCCGCCTGTCTCGCCGAAGCGGGACCGGACGCGGGGCGGGCCGTCGCCGCGGTGGGGCTGGCCGGGCACGGCGACGGGCTGTACGCCGTCGACGGGCGGGGCCGGCCGGTGCGGGCCGCGATCGTGGCGATGGACACGCGCGCCGAAGCGGTGCTGGAGCGGTGGCGGGGCACTCCGGTCTGGTCCCGTGCGCTGGAGTTGTCGGGCACGGTGCCCTTCGCGGGTTCCCCGGCCGCCCTGTTGGCCTGGCTGTCCCGCCATGAGCCCGGAGCGCTGCGAGCGGCCCGCTGGCTGTTGTCCTGCAAGGACTGGCTGCGTCTGAGGCTGACGGGCGCGGTGGCCACCGATCCCACCGACGCCAGCGCCTCCTTCACCGACATGCGGCGCGGCGGCTACTCGCCGGAACTGCTCGACCTGTACGGCCTCGGAACGCTCGCCGGCCTGCTGCCGCCCGTGCTGGCCTGCGACGCGGTGAGCGGAACCGTCACGCGCGAGGCCGCGGCGCTCACCGGGCTCACCGCGGGCACGCCCGTCGTCACGGGTGCCCATGACGTCGACGCCGCCGCGCTCGGGATCGGAGGCTCGACGCCGGGCGAACTGTGCCTGATCGCGGGGTCGTTCAGCATCAACCAGGTGGTCAGCGAGCAGCCCATGGTCGATCCGCGCTGGCAGGTTCGTCACTTCGTCCGCCCGGGGCAGTGGATGACCATGTCCACCTCACCGGCGTCGGTGGCCAACCTGGAGTGGTTCCTACGGGTCACGGGCGCACCGGCCGAGCAGCGCGACGGCGCCCACGAGGCGATCGGCCGCGAGGTCGAGGCACACCTGGACGGTCCGTCGGAGGTGTTGTTCCACCCCTTCGTCTACGGCTCCCCGTACCCGCGTCCCACCGCCGGGACCTTCCTCGGTCTGCGCGGCTGGCACGGCCGCGGCCACCTGCTGCGGGCCCTGATGGAGGGCGTCGTCCTCAATCACCGCTGGCACGTCGACGCCCTCTGCTCGAAGCTGCCGGTCACGGGGGCGGCGGCCCGGCTGACCGGTGGCGCCGCGCGCAGTGAGGTGTGGAGCCAGATGTTCGCCGACGCCCTGCGGCGACCGGTCGTGGTGACCGACGTGCAGGAGAGCGCCGCCCGGGGTGCGGCCCTGCTCGCCGCCACCGCCGTCGGCCTGCTCGACGACGTCACGGACCCGCGCGCCGCAGCCGCCGTGCTCAGGCGCCACGAACCCCGCCCCGACCGGGTCGCCGTACTCGACGAGGCGTACCAGGTGTACCTGGAGGCCCTGGAGGCTCTCGGACCGGTCTGGGCGCGCCTGGACGCGCCCGGAACCGCGGAGTGACTGGCCGAGGCCAACGGCAGAAGTAGTCGGTGGAGACCGGCGACGGCGGGCTGATCTGCGGTTTTCCTGTCTGTCCGGTCTGGCGCTCATGGGGGATTCCTCGGGGACGGCGGCGGCGCGGTCGGGGTGCCTCGCGGCCTTGCGAGACGGCTCGACGATAGATTCCCAGAATTTATCTCGCAAGATGTGTTAACAACGGCGCAGTCTCCTGCTAATAATTCCGCCATCGACAACGCGCCCCACACCCCCGGGCCGCATCCACCCCCTCCCTCCACAGCCAGGACCTCGGTCGAGGTCCCGGCAGACCCGCCAAGCGGCAGCTCCCGACGAACGGTGCCGCCGTGGGAGCCCGCTACGCCGTTTCCCGAGCCACCCGTACGAGAGGTCCCCCGTCATGCGATCGACCAGATACGCCCTCATAGCCGGTGCCGCCGCCACCGCGCTCCTCGCCACCGCCTGTTCCGGGGCCGGAGCCGGCGGCTCCTCCGGTGGTGGCAAGAGCATCAATGTGTTGATGGTCGGCAATCCGCAGATGGAGGACATCCAGAAGCTGACCAGGAGCACGTTCACCAAGGACA
>NZ_JBSFHA010000061.1:0-65423 GCF_053596855.1 Streptomyces sp. NPDC001617 | reverse complement strand
GCGCGTCCCGTGCACGGGACGCGCCCTCTCGATACGTTCTTGGAACGGCGCCGCCTAGCCGGCCAGGCAGGACGGGCCCAGCAGCACCTTCAGGTCACCGAAGAGTGCCGGATCCGGCTTCACCCGGTGCCGGTCGAGCCGGAGCACCGTCGTCTTGGTCGGGCCCTGGAGCTTGATGCGGACCTCGCTCTCGCCCTTGTGGTGGCTGAGGATCTCCCCGAGGCGGTTGACCATCGGCGGGGTGACCCGGGTGACCGGGATGGTGAGGATCACTGGCGCGTTGGTGCCCGCGTTGGACAGGTCGGGGACCTGGAGCTCCATCGCGACCAGTCGGGGCACGTCCTCGCGCTTGTCGAGGCGGCCCTTGACGAACACCACCGCGTCCTCGACGAGTTGGGTCGACACCAGCTGGTACGTAGCCGGGAAGAACATGCACTCGATGGAGCCGGCGAGGTCCTCGACGGTGGCGATCGCCCAGGCGTTGCCCTGCTTGGTCATCTTGCGCTGGAGTCCCGAGATGATGCCGCCGATGGTCACCACGGCACCGTCGGCGTGCTCACCGCCGGTGAGTTGGGCGATGCCCGCGTCGGCCTTGTCGGACAGCACGTGCTCCAGGCCGAAGAGCGGGTGGTCGGAGACGTAGAGACCGAGCATCTCCCGCTCCTGGGCGAGCAGATAGGTCTTGTCCCACTCCTCGGTGGTGAACTCCACGTCCAGTCCGAAGCCCGGTTCGCTGGAGTCCTCCTCGCCCATCCCGCCGAAGAGGTCGAACTGGCCCTCGGCCTCCTTGCGCTTGACCGCGACCACGTTGTCGATCATCGAGTCGAAGTGCGCGGTGAGGCCCTTGCGCGTGTGCCCCAGGGAGTCGAAGGCGCCCGCCTTGATCAGCGACTCCGTGGTGCGCTTGTTGCACGCGACGGCCTCGACCTTGTCGAGGTAGTCGGGGAAGGAGCCGTACTTGCCCTTGGCCTTGCGGCTCCTGATGATCGACTCCACCACGTTCGTGCCGACGTTGCGCACGGCTTCGAGGCCGAAGAGGATCACGTCGTCGCCCTGCGCGGCGAAGTTGTGCACCGACTCGTTGACGTTCGGCGGAAGCACCTTGATGCCCATGCGCCGGCACTCGTTGAGGTAGACGGCCGACTTGTCCTTGTCGTCCTTGACCGAGGTGAGCAGGCCGGCCATGTACTCGGCGGGGTGGTTCGCCTTGAGGTAGGCGGTCCAGTACGAGACCAGGCCGTACGCGGCCGAGTGCGCCTTGTTGAACGCGTAGCCGGCGAACGGGACCAGCACGTCCCACAGGGCCTGGATGGCCTCGTCGCTGTAGCCGTTCTTCTGGGCACCGGCCTGGAAGATGGTGAAGTTCTTGGCCAGTTCGTCGGGCTTCTTCTTGCCCATGACTCGACGGAGGATGTCGGCCTCGCCGAGCGAGTAGCCCGCGATGATCTGGGCGGCCTTCTGCACCTGCTCCTGGTAGACGATCAGGCCGTAGGTGACGGCCAGGACCTCTTGGAGGGGCTCCTCCAGCTCCTTGTGGATCGGGGTGATCTCCTGGAGCTTGTTCTTGCGCAGGGCGTAGTTGGTGTGCGAGTCCATGCCCATCGGGCCCGGACGGTACAGCGCCGACACGGCGGAGATGTCTTCGAAGTTGTCGGGCTTCATCAGGCGCAGCAGCGAACGCATCGGGCCGCCGTCGAACTGGAAGACGCCCAGGGTGTCACCGCGCTGGAGGAGTTCGAAGGTCTTCGGGTCGTCGAGCGGCAGGGCCAGCAGGTCGAGGTCGATGCCCTTGTTGGACTTCACCATCTTGACGGCGTCGTCCATGATCGTCAGGTTGCGCAGGCCGAGGAAGTCCATCTTCAGCAGGCCGAGCGACTCGCACTGCGGGTAGTCCCACTGCGTGATCGTCACACCGTCCGTGTGACGCACCCAGATCGGGGCGTGGTCGACGATGGGTTCGCTGGACATGATCACGCCGGCGGCGTGCACGCCCATCTGCCGGACCAGGCCCTCGACGCCCTTGGCGGTGTCGATGACCTTCTTCACGTCCGGTTCGTTCTCGTACATCCCCCGGATCTCGCCCGCCTCGTTGTAGCGCGGGTGCGAGGGGTTGGTGATGCCGTCGAGGTCGATGCCCTTGCCGAGGACGTCGGCGGGCATCGCCTTGGTGAGCCGGTCGCCCATCGCGTACGGGTAGCCCAGCACGCGCGCGGAGTCCTTGATCGCGTTCTTGGCCTTGATCTTGCCGTAGGTGCCGATCATGGCGACCTTGTCGGCGCCGTACTTCTCGGTCACGTACCTGATCACCTCGACGCGCCGACGCTCGTCGAAGTCGATGTCGACATCGGGCATCGAGATGCGCTCGGGGTTGAGGAACCGCTCGAAGATCAGGCCGTGCGGGATCGGGTCGAGGTCGGTGATGCCCATGGCGTAGGCGACGATCGAGCCGGCCGCGGAGCCTCGGCCGGGGCCGACCGCGATGCCCTGGCTCTTGGCCCACATGATGAAGTCGGCGACGACGAGGAAGTAGCCGGGGAACCCCATCGAGATGATGGTGTCCATCTCGTACTCGACCTGCTTCATACGGTCGTCCGGGATGCCGTCCGGGAAGCGGCGGTGCATGCCCCGCATCGTCTCCTCGCGGAACCAGGAGACCTCGGTGTAGCCCTCGGGGATGTCGAACTTCGGCATGAGGTTCTTGGCCTCGAACATGCCGGCGGTGTCGACCATCTCGGCGACGAGGAGGGTGTTGGCGCAGCCCTCCTGCCAGGCGTCCGAGGAGTCGATGGCGTACATCTCGTCCGTGGACTTCAGGTAGTAGCCGGTGCCGTCGAACTTGAAGCGGTCCGGGTCGGAGAGGTTCTTGCCGGTCTGGATGCACAGCAGGGCGTCGTGGGCGGTCGCCTCGTGCGCGTACGTGTAGTGCGAGTCGTTGGTGACCAGGGGCGGGATGCCGAGCTTCTTGCCGATGTCCAGGAGGCCGTCGCGGACCCGGTGCTCGATCTCGATGCCGTGGTCCATCAGCTCCAGGAAGTAGCGGTCCTTGCCGAAGATGTCCTGGTAGTCGGCGGCCGCCTTCAGGGCCTCGTCGTACTGTCCGAGGCGCAGCCGGGTCTGGAGCTCGCCGGAGGGGCAGCCGGTGGAGGCGACGATCCCCTCGGACCACTGGGAGATCGTCTCCTTGTCCATCCGGGGCCACTTCTGCAGCCAGCCCTCGGCGTACGCGTCCGAGGAGAGCCGGAAGAGGTTGTGCAGTCCCGTGCTGTTCACGGCCCACATCGTCTTGTGGGTGTAACCACCGGAACCGGAGACGTCGTCCCGCTTCTGGTGCGGCTGGCCCCACTGGATCTTGCGCTTGTTGCGCCGCGACTCGGGGGCGACATACGCCTCGATCCCGATGATCGGGGTGACTCCGGCCTTCTTCGCGGAATGGAAGAAGTCGTACGCCCCATGGAGGTTGCCGTGGTCGGACATGGCGATATGGGTCATGCCCATCTCGTTGCACGCGTTGAACATGTCCTTGAGCCGCGCGGCACCGTCCAGCAGCGAGTACTGGGTGTGGACGTGCAGGTGCGTGAACGGCGGCTTTGACACGGTCGGGCCTCCAAGGGAAACGCTGGACGAAGGGCTGGCGGACAGTCCTGGGGTCAGCGTCGAAGTCTATGCCGCGGGACTGACAATCCGAGGGCTGCCCCGCGTACCTTCACAGCGAGGGTCGCGGGCACTTCCGCGGCCCGTCGCCCGTTGGACACGACAGAAACGCTGTCGTACACATCCATGCACCAGGAGGCACCCCGCGATGTCGGTACCCCGGCTCAACGACGAGCAGCGCGGCGAGGAGATCCTCGCCGTCTTCGACACCGCCTTCGGCCGGCTCCTGGCCGCCGACCCGGCCGCGTTCCGCGTGAAGTTCCGCAAGATGGCGGCCTCCGCGTTCGCGTTCTACCGGGGCACGGCGTGCCTCTTCTACCACGACCTCGACGCAGAGAAGCGGGGCGGCCCGTACCTGGACGAGCGCACTTCGCGCGTGTGGATCCACGGCGACCTGCACGCGGAGAACTTCGGCACGTACATGGACTCCAACGGCCGGCTGATCTTCAACGTCAACGACTTCGACGAGGCCTACGTCGGCCCCTTCACCTGGGACCTGAAGCGCTTCGCCGCCTCGATCGCGCTGATCGGATACGCGAAGGCGCTCAGCGACGGGCAGATCAGCGAGCTGGTGGAGGTGTACGCGGGCGCGTACCGCGAGCGGATCCACGCGCTGGCGACCGGCGCCAAGAGCGACGAGGTGCCGCCGTTCACCCTGGACACCGCCGAGGGCCCGCTCCTCGGCGCCCTGCGCGCCGCCCGCTCCCTCACCCGCTTCGAGCTGCTGGACTCGATGACGGAGATCCGCGACTTCGAGCGCCGCTTCGCCTCGGGCGGCGGCTCCATCGAGCTGGACGCGGCCACCCGCTACAAGGTCCTCGCGGCCTTCGACGGCTACCTGGAGACCCTGCCGGACTCGTCGCTGTCCCGCCCGGACTCGTACCGGGTGAAGGACGTGGTCGGCCGACGCGGCATCGGCATCGGCTCGGCCGGTCTGCCGTCCTACAACATCCTCCTGGAGGGCCACAGCGACGCCCTGGAGAACGACGTGGTCATCTACATCAAGCAGGCCCAGACCCCGGCCGTCTCCCGGCACATCACCGACCCGGCGATCCAGGACTACTTCCAGCACGAGGGTCACCGCACGGTGATCTCGCAGCGCGCCCTGCAGCAGCACGCGGACCCGTGGCTGGGCTGGACCGAGCTGGACGGCTCGGGCCAGCTGGTCGCCGAGGTGTCGCCGTACGCGGTCGACCTGGACTGGGGCGACATCGACGACCCCGAGGAGATCGCGGCCGTCGTCGCCGACCTCGGCCGGGCCACGGCCACGATGCACGCGTCGGCGGACGACACCTCCGGCGAGTCCCTGGTGCCGTTCTCCACCGAGCGGGCCATCGACGCGGCGATCGCGGCCGACGAGGACGGCTTCGCGGGCCTCCTCACCGACTTCGCGCACGACTACGGCACGCGCGCGCGGGGCGACCACCAGATCTTCGTGGACCTGTTCCGCAACGGCCGGATTCCGGGTCTCTAACGGTCCGTAATCTCACAGGCAGGTTTTAGGGGTCCCTTACAGGAGCCCGTGACAGACTCTGCACACCATGGACATATCCGGGACCCGACTCAGAGCGCTCCGCGCGGCGCTGTTCACGACCTTGGTCGTGACGCTCAGCACCGCGTCGCACGTGCTGCTGTCTCGGGTCCCGCTGCCGCTGAACACGGTGGCCGCGGTCGCCGTCACCGTGTTCGCGGTCTCCTACGCGCTGGCCGGCCGCGAGCGCGGCTTCGGGCCGATCGCCGGCCTGCTGATCCCGCTGGAGCTGGCCGCCGACACGATCTTCACCACCGGCCAGCACGTCTGCTACGGCCGTGCGGGCGGCCCCGTCACCGGCCCGCTGCGCTCCGTCGGCTGGGACCTGCTGTGCGGCAGCAACACCCAGGTCGGCACCCCGCTGACCCGGGTGACCGGCACCGGCACCGGCACCGACCGCCTCTCCGCCCTGCTCGCCCACGCCACCCCGGGCACCGCCTGGCTGCTGCTCGGCGCGCACGTCGGCGTCGGCCTCCTCGCCGCCGCCTGGCTGCGCCGCGGCGAGCGGGCCCTGGCCCAGCTGCTGCGCGCCGTCGCCGCGACGACGTTCCGGCCGCTGCTGCTGGCGGTCGCCTCGGTGACCGTGCGGCCGTTGGCGGCGGTGCGCCGCGTACGGCGCCTCGACCTGCGTAGCTCGGTCGTCCGTGACCGGCTGCTCGCGCACTCCCTGGGACGGCGTGGACCGCCGTGCTCGGCCGCTCTCGTCTGAACAGCACCTGTCGCTCCGAAGAGCACTGAGCGCGACCAATCCCCCACACGTATCCCGCGTACGACGTGTGCGCGTCCCATATGGAGATAACCAACATGAGCAAGCGGAACAGCGCGGCAGCGAAGACGGCGGCCCGAGAGCGGCTGCGCGTCGAGCGCGAGCGCCAGGCCAAGCGGGCCAAGGCCAAGCGGCAGATCATCGTCGCCGCCTCGGTCGTCGCCGTCCTCGCGGCGGCCGGCGGCATAGGCTACGCCGTCGTCCAGGCCAACAAGCCCAGCCACTGGGAGGCCGTGAAGAGCGACAAGGTCGTCGCTCCGGCCAACACCTCGGGCAAGAACGGCACGACCGTCGTCATCGGCAAGGCGAGCGCCAAGAAGACCCTCAAGGTCTACGAGGACCCGCGCTGCCCGATCTGCGCCTCGTTCGAGCAGACCGTCGGTGCCACCGTGAAGAAGGACATCGACGACGGCACGTTCAAGATCCAGTACATCGGCGGCACCTTCCTCGACGGCGACGCGCTCGGCAAGGGCCAGATCGGGTCGCGCGGCGAGGGCTCCAAGACCGCGATGTCCGCCATGGGCGCCGCGCTGAACGTCAGCGACGAGGCGTTCCTGGAGTACAAGACCGCGCTGTACTCGAAGAAGTGGCACCCGGACGAGTCGACCGACAAGTTCAAGAGCGACGACTACCTCATCAAGGTCGCCCAGACCGTCCCCGCCCTGAAGGACAACAAGGCGTTCCAGAGCGCGGTCAGGAGCGGCAAGTACGACGCCTGGGCGCTCGCCATGTCGAAGACCTGGGACACCAACAAGGACGGTGTCACCGGCACCCCGAGCTTCGTCATGGACGGCAAGAAGCTCACGGCCGACAGCCAGGGCAACCCGCCGATGACGGTGGCTCAGTTCAACCAGGTGGTCGGCGCGGCCCTCAAGGCCTGAGGCTCATCACCCGACAGCTTGGCGGAGTCTGTCCGAGCGCTCACACCCAAAAGAGCGGGCGAACTTTCACCAGTTCGCCCGCTCTCGTTAATACCGGTCAGTAACCTGGTCGCTCGTGACCAGTCGATTCAGAGCCGACGAAGGCTCCAACTCGCTTTCCCCGCGCCGCCGTACGGTCGTCAAGGCCGCGGCGGCCACTGCTGTCCTGGCCGGCCCGCTCGCCGCCGCCCTGCCGGCCCGGGCGGCCACCGAGACCCCGCAGTTCCTGCACGGCGTGGCCTCCGGCGACCCGCTGCCCGACGGCGTCCTGCTGTGGACCCGGGTCACGCCCACCGCCGAGGCCGTACCCGGCTCGGGGCTGGGCCCGGACACCGAGGTCAGCTGGATCGTCGCCAAGGACAAGGCGTTCACGACGATCGTCGCCAAGGGCTCGACCACGGCGACGGCCGCCTCCGACCACACCGTGAAGGCGGACATCCGCGGCCTCGCCCCGGCCACCGACTACTGGTTCCGCTTCTCGGCCGGCGGCACGGACTCCCCGGTGGCGCGCACCCGCACCACGCCGGCGGCGGACGCCTCCGTGTCCGGCCTGCGCTTCGGCGTGGTCTCCTGCGCCAACTGGGAGGGCGGCTACTTCGCCTCGTACCGCCATCTCGCGGCCCGTAACGACCTGGACGCCTGGCTGCATCTCGGCGACTACGTCTACGAGTACAAGTCCGGCGAGTACGCGGCCCGCGGCACGGTCGTGCGCCCGCACGCGCCGGCCAACGAGATCATCACGCTCGCCGACTACCGCACCCGGCACGGCAAGTACAAGACCGACCCGGATCTGCAGGCCCTGCACCTCAAGGCGCCGGTCGTGGCGATCTGGGACGACCACGAGTTCGCCGACAACGCCTGGTCCGGCGGCGCGGTCAACCACACCGAGGGCGCCGAGGGCACCTGGACCGACCGCAAGGCGGCGGCCAAGCAGGCCTATTTCGAGTGGATGCCGGTCCGCCCGGCCATCGCGGGCACCACCTACCGCCGGCTGCGCTTCGGCAAGCTGGCCGACCTGTCGCTGCTGGACCTGCGCTCCTTCCGCTCACAACAGGCGTCCACCGGCTCCGGCTCGGTCGACGACCCGGACCGCACCATCACCGGGCGCGCCCAACTCGACTGGCTGAAGGCCGGGTTGAAGGCCTCCGACACCACCTGGCGGCTGGTCGGCAACTCGGTGATGATCGCGCCGTTCGTCATCGGCTCGCTCACCGCCGACCTGCTGAAGCCGCTGGCGAAGCTGCTGAGCCTCCCGCAGGACGGCCTCGCGGTGAACACCGACCAGTGGGACGGGTACACCGACGACCGCCGTGAACTGCTGGCCCACCTGACCTCGAACGCGATCCGCAACACCGTCTTCCTGACCGGTGACATCCACATGGCGTGGGCCAACGACGTCCCGGTCGACGCCGGCACCTACCCCCTCTCCGCCTCCGCCGCCACGGAGTTCGTCGTCACCTCGGTGACGTCCGACAACCTCGACGACATCGTGAAGGTCCCCGAGGGCACGGTCTCCGCGATCGCCGCACCGATCATCAAGGCCGCCAACCGCCATGTCCACTGGGTCGACACCGACCGCCACGGCTACGGCGTCCTGGACATCACCGCCGACCGCGCCCAGATGGACTACTACGTCCTCTCCGACCGCACGGACAAGAACGCGACATCCTCCTGGGAACGCTCCTACCGCACCCGCACGGGCACCCAGAAGGTCGAGCGGACGTACGACCCCGTATAGGTCACAGCGTCACAGCGTCTCAAGGAAGCCGAGCGCCACCCGCCAGGTGGCCTCGGCGGCCTCCTCGTCCCAGTCCGGGAGTTCGGGGTCGGTGTACAGATGCCCGGCACCCGCGTATCTGTAGATCTCCACGTCCGCCCCCGCTCTGCCGATCTGCAGGTACCAGGCGCTCAGCCAGTCGTCCGTCTCGAACGGGTCCGGCTCGGCCACATGCAGCTGGACCGGCAACTCGTCCACCGAGGCGTTGGCCGCGATGTCCGACGTGCCGTGCAGAAGCAGCAGCCCGCGGGCCTTGTCGTCGCCGAGGGCGAGGGTCTGCGCGATGGAGGCGCCGAGCGAGAACCCGGCGTACACCAGCCCTCTCTCCGAGTAGGGCGCGGCGGCCAGGACCGCCCTCTTCAGCAGCTCGTCCTTGCCGATCTCGTCCTTGAAGGCCATGCCCTCCTCGACCGTCTCGAACGTACGCCCGTCGAAGAGGTCCGGGGTCCACACCTCGTGCCCGGCGCCGCGCAGCCGGTCCGCGGCCTGGCGCACCGCGGGCCTCAGGCCGTAGGTCGAGTGAAAGAGCATGATGTTCATGAGGCCATGGTGCCAGCCGGGACTGACAACGCCCTCCGGCGGCCGTACCCCGTTCCCGCCCGAAGTCACATGTTCATGACCCCCCGGAGCCGGTTAGGTTCGCAGGCATGGAGAACGTGCTCCGCCCGCTGATCGTGATCGGTGGCTCGGTCGTGCTCACGCTGGCCATCGGCTGGCTCACCGACCTGCTGCTGCGCAAGGCCGACGAGCGGCACAGCGAGACCCCGTTGTGGGGCCTGCTGCGCCGCGGTCGCGTGCCCTACCAGCTCGTGCTGTGCGCGGCGATGCTGAGAGGGTCGTACGACCAGGCGCGGCTGCTGGACACGTACCGGGTCGGCATCGGCCAGGCGCTGACGCTGGTGCTGATCGGGGCCACCGCCTGGCTGGTGGTGCGCATCGCGGCCGCGATCGTCGATTCGTCGTACACCCGCTACGCGCGCGCCCACCACGACGCCGCACGGGTCCGCCGGGTGCGCACCCAGGTGTCGCTGATCATGCGGGTGGTCGCCGCGATCGTCGGTGTGGTGGCGGTGGCCGCGATGCTGCTGACCTTCCCGGCGATGCGCGCCGCGGGCGCCTCGCTGCTGGCCTCGGCCGGTGTGCTGGGCATCGTCGCCGGTGTGGCCGCCCAGTCGACGCTGAGCAATATGTTCGCCGGACTGCAGATCGCCTTCGGCGACATGGTGCGCCTCGGCGACACGGTCGTGGTGGACGGCGAGTGGGGCACGGTCGAGGAGATCACCCTGACCTTCCTGACCGTACGGACGTGGGACGAGCGCCGGATCACCATGCCGGTCTCGTACTTCACCTCGAAGCCCTTCGAGAACTGGTCGCGCGGCACCCCACAGATGACCGGCATCGTCTTCTGGCACCTGGACCACTCGGCGCCGATCGAGGCGATGCGCGAGAAGCTCCGCGACATCCTGCGCGAGTGCCCCGCCTGGGACGGCCGCGACTACGGCCTCGCGGTCACCGACTCGACCCCGAACACCATCCAGGTCCGCGCCCTGGTGACGGCCAAGGACGCGGACGACATCTGGACGGTACGGGTCACGGTCCGCGAACAGATGATCCGCTGGCTGTCCGAGCGCCACCCGTCGGCCCTGCCCCGGGTCAACACGGCCGACGCGGCCCTGCCACCGGGCCGCCGCCCGCCCCCGGACAGCTCCCCGGACGGCGCGGCCCGCAGGGCGCCCGAGACGCCCAGGACGGGGCGGGGCTGAGGTCTCACTGCCCGCGCTCGGCACCCCCGTTGACCTGGATCACCTGTGAGGTGACGTGCCCGGCGCCCGGCGACGCCAGCCAGTGCAGGGTTGCGGCTACGTCGCCGGGCGTGCCGGCGCGCTTGTTCAGCGTGTCGTCGATGAGCCGCGCACGCCGGGCCGGATCGATCTGCGGTCCGAAGAACTCGGTGTCCTCGATGTACCCGGGCGCGACCACGTTCGCGGTGATGCCCCGCGGCCCCAACTCCCGTGCCAGATCATGGGCGTACGGATGCAACGCCGCCTTGGCACCCCCGTACGCCCCGCTCCCCGACCCCCGGTAGGCGGCGATGGAGCTGACGAACAGCACCCGTCCGCCGGGAGAGGCCAGCCGGTCCTTCAGTGCCTCTGTAAGAAGCGCCGCGGTGAGAGTGTTGATACGGAAGTTCACGGTCCAGTTGTGCGCGACCCGTTCGAGAGGATCGTCGCTCTCGGCCCCGGGCTCCAGATGCCCGGCCCCACCGGCACTGTGCACCAGCACATCCACGGTCCCGAACTCCCGAGCCACGAAGTCGGCGACCCCGCGCACGGCGGCCGTGTCACTGAGGTCGGCCGCATAGGTCAACGCCCCAGGCACACCCGCCTTCTGCAACACCTCGACCCGCCGCCCGAGCAGAAGAACCTGGTCCCCATCACCGGCGAAAACCCGCGCCGCGGCAAGCCCGATGCCCGTACCGCCACCACTGACCACAACATTACGAGTCATGATCCGACCCTACGCACCACACCGGCCCAGGCACCGCACATTTACCCGCCTGCGCTGTTCGGCGCTGCAAAGGGCAACGCCCCAAGGGGCGCGGGGCCATATCCATTCACGGCACCGCCACGTGGGCGCTGCGCACGGCTACCTCAAACTCCGCACGTCAAGATGCCGGAGCACCCGATCCACCACCTCCGGATCCGCCCCCGGCTCGCTCCGCGCCGCCAGCACCTCGTGCCGCGCCGCACTCAGCAACTCCCCCTGAATCCGCCGCATCCGCTTCAGCCGCCGCACCCGCATCTCATGTGCCTCCCGCCGCTCCTCCTCCCCCATCTCCGGACTGATCCGCACCCCGATCTCGAAGGCCCGCCGCAACATCTGCTCGGCCAGCTCCTCCGGCAGTTCCTCGACCGCCTCGATCTCCCGCAGCCGCCGCTTCGCCGCCTTGGCGGCCCGCACCGCGAGCTCCCTCTCGAACTCCTTCTCGCGCTCCGTGTCGGCCTGCACCCCGAGCTTCTTCACCAGCCACGGCAGGGTCAGCCCCTGCAGGACCAGCGTCCCCATGATCACCCCGAAGGCGATGAACACGATCTCGTCCCGGTCGGGAAAGGCCGACCCGTCGTCCGTCTTCAGCGGAATCGCCAGCGCCAACGCCACCGAAGCCACACCCCGCATCCCCGACCACCACATGACGACGGTCTCCCGCCAGCTCATCGGGATCTCCTCCTCGGAGTCCCGTTTCGCGTGCAGCCGTTTGGTGAGCCAGGTCGCCGGCAGCAGCCACACCAGCCGTACGACGACCACCACGCCCACGATCGCCCCGGCCCAGCCCAGAAGCTCACCCCACCGCCCGGACGCGGTACGAATGGCGTTGTGCAGCTCCAGGCCGATCAGTCCGAAAGCCACGCCCGTGACGAGCGTGTCGACGATGTCCCAGAAGGTGTGCCCGGCGAGCCGCGTGAGCACGTCGTCGGGGTCGGTGGCGTACTCGGCGAGGAACAGGGCGGTGGTGAGCACGGCCAGCACGCCGGAGCCGTGCAGTTCCTCGGCGAGGACGTACGACGCGTACGGCACGAGCAGTGTCAGGCCGACCTGCAGGGTCGCGTCCCCCAGCAGGTCGAGGAGCTTGTTGGCGCCCCAGCCCAGGGCGACCCCGATCGCGACCGCGACCACGGCGGACAGCACCAGGTCGAGCGCGGCCCGCCCCGCGTGGAAGTCACCGCTGACGGCGGCGGCGACCGCGACGTGGTACAGCACGATCGCTGTCACGTCGTTGAACAGGCCCTCGCCCTCCAGGATGGAGATCAGTCGGCGCGGCAAACCGAGTTGGCCCGCCACCGCGGTCGCGGCGACCGGGTCGGGCGGCGCGACCAACGCCCCCAGTGCCACCGCGGCCGCCACCGGCAGCCCCGGCACGATGGCGTGGGCCACCACGGCCACGCACAGGGTGGTGACGAAGACCAGCGCCACCGCCAGCAGGAAGATCGGCCGCCGGTTCGCCGCGAACTGCCGCCAGGAGGTCCGCCGCACCGCCGCGTACAGCAACGGCGGCAGCAGCAGGGGCAGGATCAGATCCGGCGGCACGTTGACGTTGGGCACGAAGTCGGCCACCGCCAGCACGACCCCGAGCAGGGTCATCAACACCGGCGCCGGCAGCCCGAACCGGTCTCCCACCGGGACACTCACCACGGCCCCGAGCAACAGCACGAACAACAGGGCCAACTGATCCACGGTCAGCTCTCCGGGAAGATCGACGTACAGATGGCAGACCTCAAGCCTGCCACGACGCCGATCTCACCTGGACGTCCGGCCCTCCCGGCTACAGAGCGCGCCGCATCGCCCGGTGCGGGATCCCCGCCTCCGGGTACTCCGGTCCGTACGCCTCGTACCCGAGCCGCTCGTAGAAACCCAGCGCATGCGTCTGTGCGTGCAGATCCACCGCTGACAGCCCGCGCGCGCGTGCCGCGTCCTCGATGGCCCGCACCAGCGCCACGCCGACGCCCAGTCCGCGCGCCTCCTTGGCGACCGCGAGCCGCCCCAGCGACCCCACCGACAGGTCACCGTCGACCTTCGCCGCGGCCGCCTCCCCGTACAGCAGCCGCCCGGTGCCGAGCGGCACCCCGTCGTCCCGCACGGCCAGCACATGCACCGCCACGGCGTCGTACTCGTCGTACTCCAGATCCTCCGGCACACCCTGCTCGCCGACGAAGACCTCCTTGCGCACCGCGAAGCACGTCTCCAGGTCGGCGGGGTCTTCGGCGACCCGTACGTCGTAGGCGTGCGTCATCATCCGTACGTCTCCTCGCGGACCTGGTCCAGGGCCTTCTGCAGGTCGGCCGGGTAGTCGCTCTCGAACTCCACCCACTGCCCGTCCCCGGGGTGCTCGAAGCCGAGCCGTACGGCGTGCAGCCACTGGCGGGTCAGGTGCAGCCGCTTGGCGAGCGTCGGGTCGGCGCCGTAGGTGAGGTCGCCGACGCAGGGGTGGCGATGGGCGGCCATGTGCACGCGGATCTGGTGGGTGCGGCCGGTCTCCAGCTTCACGTCCAGCAAGGAGGCCGCGCGGAACGCCTCGATGAGGTCGTAGTGCGTGACGGAGGGCTTGCCGTCGGCCGTGACCGCCCACTTGTAGTCGTGGTTCGGGTGGCGGCCGATGGGCGCGTCGATGGTGCCGCTGGTGGGGTCGGGGTGGCCCTGTACGAGCGTGTGGTAGCGCTTGTCGACCGTGCGCTCCTTGAACTGCCGCTTGAGCGAGGTGTACGCCCGCTCCGACTTGGCGACCGCCATGAGGCCGGAGGTGCCGACGTCGAGCCGGTGCACGATGCCCTGGCGCTCGGCGGCACCGGAGGTGGAGATGCGGTAGCCGGCCGCCGCGAGGCCGCCGATGACCGTCGGCCCGGTCCAGCCCGGCGAGGGATGCGCGGCCACGCCGACCGGCTTGACGATCACGACCACGTCATCGTCGTCGTACACGATCTCCATGCCCTCGACGGGCTCCGCGACGATCTGCACGGGCGCGGGCGCCTGGGGCATCTCGACCTCCAGCCAGGCGCCGCCGTGCACCCGCTCGGACTTCCCGACCACCGAGCCGTCGACCGTGACCTTCCCCGCCGCGGCGAGTTCCGCGGCCTTGGTGCGGGAGAAGCCGAACATGCGGGAGATGGCGGCGTCGACGCGCTCGCCCTCCAGGCCGTCGGGTACGGGCAGGGTACGGATCTCGGGAATCGTGCTCACCCGTCGAGTATGCCGGACCCGGCCGACGGCCCCGAACGAGCCTGTGGAAAACCGGGGCCCGGTCCTGGGGCTCAGTCCTTGTGGACGGTGCCGTCCGGGTCCAGGCCCTTGAAGGACAGCAGCACGATCAGGATGCCGCCGCACACGATCGCCGAGTCGGCCAGGTTGAAGACCGCGAAGCCCTTGGGGGCGATGAAGTCGACGACCGCGCCCTCGAAGACGCCCGGCGAGCGGAAGATCCGGTCGGTGAGGTTGCCGAGCGCGCCGCCGAGGAGCAGGCCGAGCGCGATCGCCCAGGGCAGGCTGTAGAGCTTGCGGGCGAGCCGGGCGATCACCACGATCACGGCCGCCGCGATCACGGTGAAGATCACGGTGAAGGCCTCGCCGAAGCCGAAGGCCGCGCCCGCGTTGCGGATCGCCTCGAACTTCAGCCAGTCACCGATGATCTGGATCGGCGCGTGGTGCTCCAGCTTGGCGACCACGAGCAGCTTGCTGCCCAGGTCGAGGAGGTACGCGAAGGCGGCGACCGCGAACAGCACGGCGATCCGGCGCTTGCCCCTGGGCCCTACGGCCGCGTCCTGCCCCGGCTCGGTCCCCGCCGCCTCTGGGGTATCCGGCGTACCGATGATGCGCTCCGCCTCTGCCACGTGAGTCCCTCAACCTAGGTACCTGACTGAGGACGAGGGTACGGCACGCGTGCGTACGCCCTCAGTACCGGCGTTCCTGCTTCTGCTTGCACTCCACGCACAGGGTGGCCCGCGGGAACGCCTGCATACGGGCCTTGCCGATCGGGTTGCCGCAGTTCTCGCACAGGCCGTACGTGCCCTCGTCGAGGCGCACCAGGGCGTGCTCGGTCTGCGTGAGCATCTCGCGCGCGTTGGCCGCGAGGGCCAGCTCGTGCTCGCGCGTGATGTTCTTGGTGCCGGTGTCCGCCTGGTCGTCGCCCGCGCCGTCCCCGGAGTCCCGCATCAGGCCCTGGAGCGCGTCCTCGGACGACGTGATCTCGGCGCGCAGCCGCAGCGCCTCCGACTGCAGCTCGGCGCGCGCCTCCTCGACCTCCTCCGGGGTCCAGGGGTCCTCGCCGGGGCGCACCGCCAGCTCGCCCGGCTCCACCGCCGCGGCGAGCCGTGCCTTGGGTACGGCGGTCTTCGCCGCCGTGGCCGTGCCAGGAGTCTTCTTCGCAACCACCGTCGTGGCTCCCGTCTGCTCCGCGGCCTGCGCCGCGCCCGCCTTCTTGGCCGTGCTCTTGCTCTTCGCGACCGCCGACTCCTTGGCCGCGGTCTTCTTGGCCGCCGACTTCTTGGCCGCCGACTTCTTGGCCGCCGACTTCTTGGCCGCGCTCTCCTTGACCACGGTCTCCTTGACCACGGTCTTCGTGGCTGCCGCCTTCGTAGCTGCCGACTCCGTGGCCGCCGACTTCTTGGCCGCCGACTCCTTGGCTGCGGTCTCCTTGACCACGGTCTTCGTGGCTGCCGCCTTCGTGGCCCCGGACTTCGTAGCTGCCGTCTTCGTAGCTGCCGTCTTCGTAGCCGCCGCCTCCGTGGCCGCCGCCTCCGTGGCCGCCGCCTCCGTAGAGGTGCCCCTCGCGACCGCGCCCTTCTTGGCAGCGCCCTTCTTGGCCACGCCTTTCGCGGCCGCGGCCCCGTCGGCCGCCCCCTTCTCGGCACCCGCCGGTTCGGCGGCACGGGCGGAGGCGACGCTCTTGCGGGCTGCGGCCTTCTTGGCGACCGCCTTCTTCGCGGTCTTCGTCCCGGCCGTCTCCCTCACCGCCGCCTTCTTGCCGGCCGCCTTCTTGCCGGCCGCCTTTCTCCCGACCGCCGCCTCCGTGCCCGGAGGTCTCTCCGGGCCCTCTTCGGTGGCCTTCCTCGCGGGGGCCTTCTTGGCAGCCGCTGTCTTCTGGGCGGCGCTCCTTCCCGTACCCCTGGGCCCCGCGGCGGCCTTCGTCGCGCCCGTCTTCTTCGCGGCCCCGGCGGCAGCCGCCCGTACCGTCTTCACCGGCTTCGCGGTCGTCTCCCCCTCAGGCGCCCTCCCCGCCCGCGCACCGGCCGCTCCCCGCGCGCTCTTCTTGCCGCTCACATCCTTGGCCGCACCGCCGGAGGCACGGGTGGACCTGCCGGACGCCGACTGCTGTACGGCGGTCTTCTTCGCCACCATGGCCGCGGCCCCTTCACATATTGTGATCTTGCACGCGAATCGTGCTGGGACGATAAATCGACTTGAGCCCCGCGGCAACGGGGCGCACCGCCCGATTCGCCCGGCTCGCGCATGCCGCTCCACAAGCCTGCATCCGTTGTGCCCAGCTCCTCGCGGCATAATCCGCCGGACCGTGCGTCCCAGAATCCGAACACGCGTACCGCTCCATTCGGGTCATCTCCACCCCTACGGCACCCGGTCCCCGGGGGCCCCGAAAACCGGTCCGCCGCTGTCCGTGCGGCGCCGTACACTGGGCGGAGCGAGAAGCGAGGATGGGGACGAGTAGCGGCGTACGCAGCCCAGAGCGACCCGGGGACGGTGGAAGCCCGGGGGCGAGCGCGACGTGAAGATCACCCCGGAGCCGCCGGAAGAAAGCCGCGGCCGAAAGGCAGCGGCCGGTAGACCCGGCATCGCGACCCCAATGAGGGGGCTCACCGGAGCGTAGGGCGCACCGGGGAGCCAAGGAGGGTGGTACCGCGGGAGCGCGCCGAAAGCGGCGTACAGAAGACAGCTCTCGTCCCTCCGGACGGAAGGCAGCAAGTCCGCCGGAGGAAGCTCGCTGATGACAACGCCGACATACCGCCAGGTGCCCGCCCAGGTCGACCTGCCCGCGCTCGAGCACGCCGTGCTCGACTTCTGGCGCGAGCAGAAGATCTTCGCCAAGACCCTGGAGCAGTCCGAGGGCCGCCCCGAGTGGGTGTTCTACGAGGGCCCGCCCACCGCCAACGGCATGCCCGGCGCCCACCACATCGAGGCCCGCGTCTTCAAGGACGTCTTCCCTCGCTTCCGCACCATGCGCGGCTACCACGTGGCCCGCAAGGCCGGCTGGGACTGTCACGGCCTCCCGGTGGAGCTCGCGGTCGAGAAGGAGCTCGGCTTCAGCGGCAAGCAGGACATCGAGGCGTATGGCATCGCCGAGTTCAACGCCAAGTGCCGCGAGTCGGTGACCCGCCACACCGACGCCTTCGAGGCGCTCACGACCCGCATGGGTTACTGGACCGACCTGAACGACCCGTACCGCACCATGGACCCCGAGTACATCGAGTCGGTCTGGTGGTCGCTCAAGGAGATCTTCAACAAGGGTCTGCTGGTCCAGGACCACCGCGTCGCCCCCTGGTGCCCCCGCTGCGGCACCGGTCTCTCGGACCACGAGCTGGCGCAGGGCTACGAGACGGTCGTCGACCCGTCCGTGTACGTCCGTTTCCCGCTCACCTCCGGTCCGCTGGCCGGCCAGGCCGCGCTCCTGGTGTGGACGACGACCCCCTGGACGCTGGTATCCAACACGGCGGTCGCCGCGCACCCCGAGGTCACCTACGTCGTCGCGACGAACGGCCAGGAGAAGCTGGTCGTCGCCGAGCCGCTCGTCGGCAAGGCGCTCGGCGAGGGCTGGGAGACCACCGGGGAGTCCTTCACCGGCGCCGAGATGGAGCGCTGGACGTATCAACGTCCGTTCGAGCTGGTGGAGTTCCCGGAGCCCGCCCACTACGTGGTGAACGCCGAATACGTCACGACCGAGGACGGCACGGGTCTGGTCCACCAGTCCCCCGCCTTCGGTGAGGACGACCTCAAGGTCTGCCGCGCGTACGGGCTGCCGGTGGTGAACCCGGTGCGCCCGGACGGCACGTTCGAGGAGGACGTCCCCCTGGTCGGCGGCGTCTTCTTCAAGAAGGCGGACGAAAAGCTCACCGAGGACCTCCAGCAGCGCGGCCTCCTCTTCAAGCACATCCCGTACGAGCACAGCTACCCGCACTGCTGGCGCTGCCACACCGCGCTCCTCTACTACGCGCAGCCGTCCTGGTACATCCGCACCACCGCCATCAAGGACCGCCTCCTCCAGGAGAACGAGAACACCAACTGGTTCCCGGACACGGTCAAGCACGGCCGGTACGGCGACTGGCTGAACAACAACATCGACTGGGCGCTGTCCCGCAACCGCTACTGGGGCACCCCGCTGCCGATCTGGCGCTGCGAGGACGACCACCTCACCGTGGTCGGCGCCCGCGCCGAGCTCACCGAGCTGACGGGCACGGACCAGTCCGAGCTGGACCCGCACCGCCCGTACATCGACGACGTCACCTTCGCCTGCCCGAAGTGCCGGAAGACGGCCACGCGCGTGCCGGAGGTCATCGACGCCTGGTACGACTCGGGTTCGATGCCGTTCGCCCAGTGGGGATACCCGTACAAGAACAAGGAGTTGTTCGAGAGCCGGTACCCGGCGCAGTTCATCTCCGAGGCGATCGACCAGACGCGCGGCTGGTTCTACACGCTGATGGCCGTCGGCACCCTGGTCTTCGACAAGTCGTCGTACGAGAACGTGGTCTGTCTCGGCCACATCCTCGCCGAGGACGGCCGCAAGATGTCCAAGCACCTGGGCAACATCCTGCAGCCGATCCCACTGATGGACCAGCACGGGGCGGACGCGGTGCGCTGGTTCATGGCGGCCGGCGGCTCGCCGTGGGCGGCCCGCCGGGTCGGCCACGGCACGATCCAGGAGGTCGTCCGCAAGACGCTCCTCACGTACTGGAACACGGTCGCCTTCCAGGCCCTGTACGCCCGCACCTCCAACTGGGCGCCCAGCGAGGCCGATCCCGCCCCGGCGGACCGTCCGCTCCTGGACCGCTGGCTGCTGTCCGAGCTCCACGCGCTCACCGACCAGGTGACCCAGGCTCTGGAGGCGTACGACACCCAGCGCGCCGGCAAGCTGCTCTCGGCGTTCGTCGACGACCTGTCCAACTGGTACGTCCGCCGGTCCCGTCGCCGCTTCTGGCAGGGCGACAAGGCGGCGCTGCGCACCCTGCACGAGGTCGTCGAGACGGTCACCAAGCTGATGGCCCCGCTGACCCCGTTCATCACCGAGCGGGTCTGGCAGGACCTGATCGCGCCGGTGACCCCGGGCGCCCCGGAGTCGGTGCACCTGTCCTCCTGGCCGGAGGCGGACCTGACGACGATCGACCCCGAGCTGTCGAAGCAGATGGTCCTGGTACGGCGCCTCGTCGAACTGGGCCGGGCCACGCGCGCGGAGTCGGGCGTGAAGACGCGCCAGCCGCTGTCCCGTGCCCTCGTGGCGGCCGCGGGCTTCGAGGCTCTTGACCGCGAGCTGCACGCGCAGATCACGGAGGAGCTGAACGTGAGCTCGCTCGCGTCCCTCTCCGAGGTCGGCGGCAGCCTGGTCGACACGACCGCGAAGGCCAACTTCCGCGCCCTGGGCAAGCGTTTCGGCAAGCGGGTCCAGGACGTGGCCAAGGCGGTGGCGAACGCCGACGCGGCGGCGCTGTCGCTGGCGCTGCGCGAGGGCACGGCGTCGGTCGAGGTCGACGGTGAGACGGTCACTCTCGCTCCGGATGAGGTGATCATCACAGAGACCCCGCGTGAGGGCTGGTCGGTCGCCTCCGACTCGGGCGCGACGGTGGCTCTCGACCTGGAGATCACGGAGGAGTTGCGTCAGGCGGGTCTGGCCCGTGACGCGATCCGGCTGATCCAGGAGGCGCGCAAGAACAGCGGGCTGGATGTGGCCGACCGGATCGCGTTGCGGTGGGTGTCGACCGACACCGCTGTGATCGCTGCCTTGAGTGAGCACGCGGGCCTGATCGCCGACGAGGTTCTTGCGACGGACTTCGGTCAGGGTGAGGCGGACGACACGTTCGGTGAGCCGTTCACCGATGAGGGGCTGTCGCTTTCGTTCCGCCTTCGGAAGGTGTGATTCCCTCCGTCGGCGGCTGCGGGTCGTGGGGGCTGGTCGCGCACACGCGGCGGAAGCCGCATATCGATACGGCCCCGCGCCCCTCTGGGTCGGACCGGTCAAGCCGCGTCAAAGGGGCGAGCCCCGGACTTTCGTCCGGGGCTCGCCCCTTTGAACACTGCCGACGACTACGGCGTACTACTTACCGTGCCGCGGCCGTCAGTTGTCGTCCTCGTCGATCAGGAACCCGCGCATCGGCGAGGGAGCCTGACCCATCGGGCCGGGGCCCTGGGGGCGGACCGGGGCCATCGGCTGGGTCATGGCCGGGGTCATCTGCTGCTGGCCGCCGTAGGACGGAGCAGCGGGCGCCGGGGCGCCCATGCCCTGGTTGCCGCCGTAGGACGGGGCGCTCGCGCCGGCCGGGGCCATGGAGGGCGCCGGGGACGGCGGGAGGGACGCGGTGGCCGGGGTGCGCGGCGGAGCCAGCGAGTCGTCGGCCTGGGTCTCCAGCTGACGCAGCTGCGACTCCAGGTACGACTTCAGGCGGGTGCGGTACTCGCGCTCGAAGCCACGCAGATCCTCGACCTTGCGCTCCAGCGTGGCGCGGGCGGACTCCAGGGAGCCCATCGCGACGCGGTGCTTCTCCTGCGCGTCCCGCTCCAGCGCGTCGGCCTTGGCACGGGCGTCACGCTCAAGCCCCTCGGCGCGGCTGCGGGCCTCGCCGACGATCTTGTTGGCCTCGGAGCGAGCCTCGGCGATCGCCTGGTCGGCGGTCTGCTGGGCCAGCGAGAGGACACGGGCGGCGCTGTCGCCACCGGGGCCCTGACCGGGGCCGCCCATCGGACCGCCCATGGGGCCACCCATCGGGCCGCCCATCTGCTGCTGCATGGGCGGCTGACCGCCCATGGTGCCCTGGCCCATCGGACCGCCCATGGGGCCACCCATCGGACCCTGGCCCATCTGCCCCTGCATGGGGCCCTGGCCCATCGGACCCTGGCCCATCGGACCCTGGCCCATCGGACCGGGACCCTGCGGGCCACCCTGACCACCGCTGGGACCGGCGGGCAGCTGCGGCGCACCGCTCGGCAGCTGGGGCGGGCCTCCCATGGGGCCGCCCATCTGCTGCTGCGGCGGGCCCGATATGCCGGCCGGCACCGGAGCGCCGGGGCCTCGCATGCCCTGCGGGGGCATGCCCTGCTGCTGGTCCTGCGGACCAGGACCGCCGGGGCCCTCCGGAGGCTTGCGCATGTTCTGCTGGTTCTGGGCAGCAGCGCGCGTGGCCGCGGCCAGCTTGGCGCGCAGGTCCTCGTTCTCCCGGAGCAGGCGCGTCAGTTCGGCTTCGACCTCGTCGAGGAAGGCATCGACCTCGTCCTCGTCATAGCCTTCTCGGAGGCGGACGGTCGTGAACTGCTTGTTCCGCACGTCCTCGGGGGTCAACGGCATCTCTTCACCTCAACGTAGTCGTCGGCATTCGGCAAGACGGTAGGTCACATCGCTCACAGCCGGCTCACGATCGAGATCAGGATGTAGACGATGATCATCAGTACGAAGAAGGACAGGTCGAGCGCCACGCCCCCGAGACGCAGCGGCGGAATGAACCGCCGCAGAAGCTTGAGCGGTGGATCAGTGACAGTGTAGGTGGCCTCCAGAACGACCACCATCGCCTTGCCGGGTTGCCATGAGCGGGCGAACTGGAAGACGTAGTCCATGACCAACCGGAAGATGAGCACGATGAGGAAGCACATCAGCGCGATGTAGACGATCTCCAGGACCACGCCCATGTTCGGTGCTTCCCTCTCCCCTGTTTCCGTGCTGCTGGTACTGCTTTGTATCGCTGTTTCCGGTCGTGCGTCTCAGCTCTGGTTGAAGAACCCGCCCTCTGCGATACGGGCCTTGTCCTCCGCCGTGACATCGACGTTAGCAGGCGACAACAGGAACACCTTCTGCGTCACCCGCTCGATGCTGCCGTGAAGACCAAACACCAAACCGGCCGCAAAGTCGACAAGTCGCTTCGCGTCTGTGTCATCCATCTCAGTCAGATTCATGATCACCGGGGTGCCCTCACGGAAGTGTTCCCCGATGGTACGGGCCTCGTTGTAGGTCCGCGGGTGGAGTGTGGTGATCCGGTAAGGCTCTCGTTCCGACACGACCTTGGGCATGATCACCGGTGCGTTCTTCTCCAGGCTTGCGCGTTCTTGTGTGATGGACGCCACGGGCGCGATGCGCGCCGGACGGCCGGATTCCGCGGGTAGCGAAGCGGAACGGGCGACGGGTTCGCGCGGAGCGGGCGGTTGCACGATTCGCACCTCTTCGTCCCTTTGGGACTGATGTGCGATGTGCTGCTGGTGTGACGGCTCGTGCCGTCGATGGTCCCGCTCGGGCTCCGGGTCCAGTTCGGGCTCGAATTCGTCATCGGGGTCGAAGCCCCGGCCGTCGTACCCATCGTCCTCCACGAGGCCGAGGTAGACCGCCATCTTGCGCATCGCGCCGGCCATTCTCTGAGTCCTCCGCTCTGTGGTGGATCGGCTGACGACTGCCAAGTGCCCGCGATCCACGAGGTCGTTACGCCCGCCACTGGCGGCATTGACCATATTTTCTGCTGTGGTCCGACTTCCTGGCGACGTTACCCGAGCCTCGGGCGGACTCCGAGTACCGCAGTGCCGACGCGCACATGTGTCGCTCCGGCCGCCACAGCTTGTTCGAGGTCCGCACTCATTCCTGCCGAGACCATGTTCGCAGCCGGATGGGCTCGGCGCAGGTCGGTCGACAAATCCATCAACCGCTCGAACGCCGCAGGTTCGCGTCCCGCGTAGGGGCCGGTGAGCGGCGCGACGGTCATCAGTCCATCCAGCCGAAGCCCCGGCGCCGCCGCGATCGACTCGCCCAACTCTTCGATTCCGTCGGGTCCCACGCCCCCGCGCTCACCGCGCCCGCTCTCGTCCGCGTCGAGTGCCACCTGGATCAGGCAGCCGAGCTCGCGCTCCTGTCGTACCGCCTCCCTGGAGAGCGCGGTGACGAGCCGGGCGCGGTCGACCGACTGCACCAGGTCGGCGTAACCGACCACGGAACGAACCTTGTTGGTCTGCAACTGACCGACAAAATGCCAAGTCAGGGGCAGATCCGAGCATTCCGCGGCCTTGGGGGCCGCGTCCTGGTCCTTGTTCTCGGCCACGTGTCGCACACCGAGCTCCGACAGGATCCTCACATCGCTCGCCGGGTAGGTCTTGGTGACCACGATCAGGGTCACCTCCTCCCGCCCACGTCCGGCGGCCGCGCACGCGTCGGCGATACGACGCTCCACTTTTGCCAGGTTTTGAGCAAGTTCGTCTTTGCGGTCCGTCATGCCCTCAGTCCAGCCAGACATATCCCGCGAGTCGCCCCGTGCTGCGATCGCGTCGGTACGAGAAGTGATCGGCCGACTCCAGCGTGCACACCGGCGACTGCTCCCGGTCACGCACCCCGAACCGTTCGAGCTGCGCGTGCACTCCCGCGGTCACGTCGACCGCGGGGGTACCCCAACTCGTCTCCGAGTACGCCGCCGGCTCGACGGCGGCCACGTCGGCCCGCATCGCCTCCGGCACCTCGTAGCACCGGCCGCAGACGGCGGGGCCGGTGCGGGCGACGATCCGGGCGGGGTCGGCGCCGAGTTCCGTCATCGCGCGTAGCGCGGCCGGGACGACGCCGGCGACCATGCCGGGCCGGCCCGCGTGGGCCGCGGCGACGACTCCGGCGACCGGGTCGGCGAGCAGAACGGGCGTGCAGTCGGCGGTGAGGACGGCGAGCGCGAGACCCCGCCGCACCGTGACGACGGCGTCGACCTCGGGCACGGGACGGTCACCCCATGGTCCGTCGGCCACGGCGACGTCGTTGCCGTGCACCTGGTTCATCCAGACGACCCGATCCGCGTCGAGGCCGATGGACTTGGCCGCCAGCTCGCGATTGGCCCGTACGGCGTCGGGGTCGTCGCCGACCGCTCCGCCGAGGTTGAGCTCCTCGTACGGAACGGCGCTCACCCCACCCCACCGGTCGGTGAAGGCGAAGTGCGCGCCGCTCACGATGTCGCGCCGTCCTATCACTTCAGGAAGTCCGGCACGTCCAGCTCCTCGGCCGCGCTGTCGGTGTAGCTGCGCGAGGGCGGGACCGGCGGGGCGACCGGGAGGTCGGCGGTCGGCTCGGGAGCGGGCTCCAGGTCCTCCTTCGGCGTGACGCTGCCGAGCGAGCCGAAGGACGGGCGGGACTCGGACTGCCGTACCGGAGTGGGCTCGTCGCGGCGGGAGGAGGCCGAGGACGAACCCATCACGGTCTCCCGGCGGGCCGGGGGCTGGCCCCCGTCGAAGCCGGCCGCGATGACCGTGACCCGGACCTCGTCGCCGAGGGCGTCGTCGATGACCGCGCCGAAGATGATGTTGGCCTCGGGGTGGGCGGCCTCGCTGACCAGCTGGGCCGCTTCGTTGATCTCGAACAGACCGAGGTCGGAGCCGCCGGAGATGGAGAGCAGCACACCACGGGCGCCGTCGATGGACGCTTCGAGCAGCGGCGAGGAGATCGCCATCTCGGCCGCGGCCACCGCGCGGTCGTCGCCGCGGGCCGAGCCGATGCCCATGAGGGCCGAACCGGCCTCGGACATGACCGACTTGACGTCGGCGAAGTCGAGGTTGATCAGACCGGGCGTGGTGATGAGGTCGGTGATGCCCTGAACACCGGAGAGCAGGACCTGGTCGGCCGACTTGAAGGCGTCGAGGACCGAGACCTGGCGGTCCGAGATGGACAGCAGCCGGTCGTTCGGGATGACGATGAGGGTGTCGACCTCTTCGCGGAGCTCGGCGATGCCGTCCTCGGCCTGGTTGGCACGGCGCCGTCCCTCGAAGGTGAACGGGCGGGTGACCACACCGATGGTGAGGGCGCCCAGGTTGCGTGCGATGTTGGCCACGACGGGCGCGCCGCCGGTGCCGGTTCCGCCGCCTTCACCGGCCGTCACGAAGACCATGTCGGCCCCCTTGAGGACCTCCTCGATCTCCTCGCGGTGGTCCTCGGCTGCCTTGCGGCCGACGGCCGGGTTGGCTCCGGCGCCGAGTCCGCGGGTGAGTTCGCGGCCGACGTCGAGCTTGACGTCGGCGTCGCTCATCAACAGAGCTTGCGCGTCCGTGTTGATGGCGATGAACTCGACGCCCTTGAGACCGACCTCGATCATCCGGTTGATGGCATTGACACCACCGCCGCCGACACCGATGACTTTGATGACTGCGAGGTAGTTCTGCGGTGCTGCCACGTCGAAGGCCTCTCGCCTCGAGTTACGTGTCGTCGCTTCGCGGGGGATGCGATCCGACGACTGATGCCGAATGGGACGGTCCGTATCGCCGACCCGAACCCTAACGTTGAAGTTTAGGGTTACCAGTGTGACTGTTCGCTGGACTCTTCCGAACAGGACACTAAGTCGACAAGTGGCGCACGTTCAACGAACACGCCGAACCTCCCGTTTTTCTTTTCACCCTATGTGATCAGCCATAGCGGTGCCCAACCAGGGTGCTGGCCTGCGCTGATGTGCGTCAACTCCCTGATGACGCAGGGGCGGTGGGAACCGAGACGTCGAAGTGCCGCGCATCCGGCGCCGCTTTCATGAGAGCGGTGAGCATACGGGCCTTCATCGCACCACGTTCGGAACTCCCCCAGGCGACCGTCCGCCCGCCGTTCAACTCCAGCGAGATGTCGTCGTAGGAACGCACCTTGACGGTCCGGGTCTCGTGCCTGACTCCGGCCGGGAGCGAACCGGCGACCCGTACCGCCTCCCGCACCAGCCGATCCTCGCCGAAGCGGCGCAGGCTCGCGGCGGCGGAGCCGGAAGAGGACGGCCTCAATTCCAGTGCGGGAACGCCATTCGGGGCCCGAGAAACCGTGGCGAAACGGACACCCTCATGGTCCACTTCGACGAAGTTTCCGCCCTTTTGGACAATCAGAACCGGAGTGCGCTCAACCACTTTCAGGCCGATTCCATGGGGCCAGGAACGGACCACGTCAACCGTGTCAATTCGGGGCAGTTTTGTCCGGAGGCGTGTCTCGATCGCATCGGTGTCGACGGAAATCATCGGTGCCCCGACGGGCACTTCGGCGGCCTCGCGCACCTGTGTCGGCGTCAGAACGCCGGTACCGGAAACCGATACGCGTTCAACGCGCAGCCACTTCGATCCGTACAACAACCAGACGGAGCCGGCGCCGAGGAGGACGAGCGTGACGGCGAGGATGATGATCGTACGAAGGCGGAGGCGTGGCGGCCTCAACCGCCGGGCGAGAGGCGGGCCGGACGACTCCTGCTGGCGTTCACCGCGTTCCTCGGCGGTGGTCGGTCCGGCCACGCTCCCTGCCCTTCGCTTACATGGAAAAACCGTTCCTAGTGATGTGCACGGCTGGCGGCGATCGCCTCGTACACCATGCCGACGAGCAGGTCGTCGGCATCCCGGCGGCCGAACTCGGCGGCGGCGCGGGACATCTCGTACAGCCGGTGCGGGTCGGCGAGCACGGGCAGCACATTGCCCCGCACCCAGTCGGGCGTCAGTTCCGCGTCGTCGACCAGCAGCCCACCGCCGGCCTTCACCACCGGCTGGGCGTTCAGCCGCTGTTCGCCGTTGCCGATGGGCAGCGGGACATAGGCGGCCGGGAGTCCGACGGCGGAGAGTTCGGCGACGGTCATCGCGCCCGCGCGGCAGAGCATCATGTCGGCAGCGGCGTACGCGAGGTCCATCCGGTCCAGGTAACTTACCGGGATGTACGGGGGCATTCCCGGCATCTGCTGTACGTGCGGCAGTTCGTTCTTCGGACCGACCGCGTGCAGGATCTGGATGCCGGCCTGCTGGAGCCAGGGCGCGACCTGCTG
Source organism: Streptomyces sp. NPDC001617 (assembly GCF_053596855.1). Lineage (NCBI taxonomy): Bacteria > Bacillati > Actinomycetota > Actinomycetes > Kitasatosporales > Streptomycetaceae > Streptomyces > Streptomyces sp. NPDC001617. Next base: position 38,305 of record NZ_JBSFHA010000061.1, on the reverse strand, counting down.
GACCACCTCGTTGAGGCGGCGGGCACCCTGCGAGCCGCCGGAGACCAGCAGCGTCGGCAGGTTGGGGTCGAGCCCGAACATCGCGCGGGCCTCGGGGCGGGCGGCGGCCCGGTCGAGGGTGGCGATGGTGCGGCGCAGCGGGATGCCGATGTAGCGGGCGCCCCGGAGCTTGCTGTCGGGCGTGGAGACGGCGACCTGGGCGGCGTAGCGCGAGCCGATCTTGTTGGCCAGGCCCGGGCGGGCGTTGGCCTCGTGGATCACGATCGGCACGCCGAGGCGCTTGGCGGCGAGGTAGCCGGGCAGGGCGACATAGCCGCCGAAGCCGACGACCGCGTCCGCCTTGGTGCGCTCCAGGATCTGCTCGGTCGCCTTGATCGTGCCGCGCAGCCGGCCCGGGACGGTGATCAGCTCGGGCGTGGGCTTACGCGGCAGCGGTACGGCCGGGATGAGTGCGAGCTCGTAGCCTCGCTGTGGCACGAGCGTGGTCTCCAGACCGCGCTCCGTGCCCAGGGCCGTGATCCCCACGGTCGGGTCCTGCCTGCGCAGGGCGTCCGCGAGGGCGAGCGCGGGCTCGATGTGGCCGGCGGTCCCCCCACCGGCGAGTACGACATGCACCGAAATTCACCGCTCTCCGGACGGCCGCGCCGTAGGCGCACGCCGTCGCATCGTGTTCCATCTCCGAGGCCCCCGTGCCGACGCGGCGCCTCCCGCCCGCTTTCTGCCGAAGCGGGGTTGCCGCATCGAAAGCGCCGCCCGCGCACCGGGCTCGTCACGCGCGAAGGCGATCAGCAGTCCGATGGCGAACATGGTCGGCAACAGGGCGGATCCCCCGTAGGAGAACAGCGGGAGGGGGACACCGGCGATCGGCAGCAGGCCGAGCACCGCACCGATGTTGATCACGGCCTGGGCCGTGATCCAGGTGGTCACGCCTCCCGCGGCATACCTGACGAAGGGGTCCTCCGTGCGGCCGGCCACGCGGATACCCGCATAGCCTAGAGCCGCGAAGAGGGCGAGCACCGACAGCGTCCCCGCGAGGCCCAGTTCCTCACCGGTGACGGCGAAGATGAAGTCCGTGTGGGCTTCCGGGAGTTGGCCCCATTTTTCCACACTCGCGCCGAGCCCGGATCCGAAGATTCCGCCGGATGCGAGCGCGTAGATGCCGTGCACGGCCTGCCAGCAGTCGGCGACGCCGGACTTGGGCTCGGTGGCGCCGATGCAGGCGAGCCGGGCCATGCGGTTCGGGCTGGTCTTGATGAGGATCACACCGAGGGTGGCGGCGATCGACAGCACGCCGACGAACAGCCGCGTGGGGGCCCCGGCCAGCCACAACAGGCCGAAAAGGATCGCCGTGAGGATGATCGCCGTGCCCATGTCACCGCCGAGCATGATCAGTCCGAGCAGCAGAAAGGCGACCGGCACGAGCGGCACCAGCATGTGTTTCCACTGGTTGAGCAGGTTCTTGTCCTGCTTGCGGGCGAGCAGGTCGGCGCTCCACAGCACGAGGGCGAGCTTGCCGAACTCGCTGGGCTGGATCTGGAACGAGCCGCCGAGTGAGATCCAGTTCTGGTTGCCGTTGACCGACATCCCTATCCCCGGCACCTGCACCAGCACCATCAGGAACACGGCACCGGCCAGGATCGGGTAGGCCAGCGCCCGGTGCAGCTTGACCGGCATCCGGGAGGCGATCAGCAGCAGCACACCGCCGATGACGGCCGCGAGCAGCTGTTTGCGGAAGAAGTACGAACCCGGCAGCGACATCTGGAGCGCGGTGATCTGGGAGGCCGAGTAGACCATCACCAGACCGAGCACGGTGATCAGCAGGGAACCGCCGGCGATCAGGTAGTACGCGGTCAGCGGCCGGTCCCAGGCCCGTTTGGCGTTGAGATACGCGCGCCGCACGGGGTTGTCACGGGGCGACCGGGGAGCGGCGGGACGTCTGACGGCCCGCTGCACGGGCGGACGTCCGGTACGACTACTGGGCATCAGCGCCTCCGCATACCTCGGTCAGGCGCCGAGTCCGCGAACCGCCTCCGCGAACGCGTCACCGCGCTTGTTGTAGTTGGCGAACATGTCCATCGAGGCGCAGGCCGGTGCCAGCAGCACCGTGTCCCCCGCGACCGCGAGCCGCTTCGCCTCCTGGACAGCCGCGAGCATCGCCCCAGTGTCGGTCCGGTCGAGGTCGACGACGGGTACTTCCGGCGCGTGTCGCGTCAGGGCTTCCCGGATCAGGGCCCGGTCCTTGCCGATCAGCACGACACCGCGAAGTCGCTTTGCCGACTTGGCGACCAGCTCGTCGAAGGTCGCGCCCTTGGCGAGCCCGCCCGCGATCCAGACGATGGACTCGTACGCCGCCAACGAGGCTTCCGCCGCATGCGTGTTGGTGGCCTTGGAGTCGTCGATGTAGGCGACCCCGTCCACGTCGGCCACATGCGCGATGCGGTGCGCGTCCGGCGTGAAGTTCCGCAGCCCGTCCCGTACGGCCGCCGGGGGCACCCCGAACGCACGCGCGAGGGCCGCCGCCGCCAGGGCGTTGGCGATGTTGTGCGGGGCGGGCGGGTTGACGTCGGAGACCTCGGCGAGCTCCTGGGCGTTCTTCTGCCGGTTCTCCACGAAGGCGCGGTCGACCAGGATGCCGTCCACGACACCGAGTTGGGAGGGACCCGGGGTGCCCAGGGTGAACCCGATGGCCCGGCAGCCCTCCTCCACGTCGGCCTCGCGCACCAGGTCCTCGGTGGCCTTGTCGGCGACGTTGTAGACACAGGCGACCCGATTGCCCTCGTAGATACGGCCCTTGTCGCGCGCGTACGCCTCCATGGAACCGTGCCAGTCGAGGTGGTCGGGGGCGAGGTTCAGCACCGCCGCCGAGTGCGCGCGCAGGGAGGGCGCCCAGTGGAGCTGATAGCTCGACAACTCCACGGCGAGGACGTCGTACTGTTCCTTGCCGAGGACCACGTCGAGGAGCGAGACGCCGATGTTGCCGACGGCGGCCGTGCGCAGGCCCGCGGCCCTCAGGATCGACGCCAGCATCTGGACAGTGGTGGTCTTGCCGTTGGTGCCGGTGACGGCCAGCCAGGGGGCCGCGTCGGGTCCCCTCAGCCGCCAGGCGAGTTCGACGTCGCCCCAGATCTCCAGGCCGGCCGCGCGGGCCGCTTCGAAGAGCGGCTTGTCCGGCTTCCAGCCCGGCGTGGTGACGACGAGCTCGGTGCCCTCCGGCAGGGTCGCCCCGTCACCGAGGCGCACGGTGATCCCGAGCGTCTCCAACTCGGCGGCCTGCTCACGCGCGCGTGCGTCGTCGCCGTCGTTGACGACCGTGACGACCGCCCCGCGCGCGTGCAGCACCTTGGCCGCCGGGATGCCGGAGACGCCGAGCCCGGCGACGGTGACGTGCTTGCCCTGGAACTCCGAGGATTCAGGCACCGAGGAGGTCACTTTTCCGCTGCCCATCCCGCGTAGAAGAGGCCCAGTCCGACGATCACGCAGATGCCCTGGATGATCCAGAAGCGGACCACCACAAGTACCTCGGACCAGCCTTTGAGTTCGAAGTGGTGCTGGAGCGGTGCCATCCGGAAGACGCGTTTGCCGGTGAGCCGGAAGGAACCGACCTGGATGACGACCGACATGGTGATGAGGACGAACAGACCGCCCATGATGGCCACCAGCAGCTCCGTGCGGGAGAGAATGGCCAGGCCCGTGAGGACACCGCCGAGCGCGAGCGAACCGGTGTCGCCCATGAAGATCTTGGCCGGCGAGGTGTTCCACCACAGGAAGCCGAGGCAGGCGCCCATCAGCGCGGAGGCGATGACCGCGAGGTCCAGCGGGTCGCGCACCTCGTAGCAGGCGTTCGGGTTGGTCAGGGTCTGCGCGTTGGCGCAGGACTCCTGGAACTGCCAGACGCCGATGAAGGTGTAGGCACCGAAGACCAGCACCGAGGCGCCGGTGGCGAGGCCGTCCAGACCGTCCGTCAGGTTCACGCCGTTCGACATGGCGAGGATCATGAACAGCGCCCAGACCACGAAGAGCACCGGGCCGATGGTCCAGCCGAAGTCCGTGATGAACGACAGCTTGGTGGAGGCCGGGGCGTTGCCGCGGGCGTCCTGGAACTGCAGGGCGAGCACCGCGAAGCTGATGCCGACGATGAGCTGGCCGGCCATCTTCGCCTTGGCCCGCAGGCCCAGCGAGCGCCTCTTGACGATCTTGATGTAGTCGTCGAGGAAGCCGACCAGGCCCATGCCGCACATCAGGCCGAGCACCAGCACACCCGAGTAGGTCGGGGCGTAGCCGGTGATGACCTTGGAGAGGAAGTACGCGACCACGGTCGCCAGGATGAAGGCGATACCGCCCATGGTCGGCGTGCCGCGCTTGCTGGCGTGCTCGCGCGGGCCGTCGTCACGGATGTACTGGCCGTAGCCCTTGCGGGCGAGGAGCTTGATCAGCAGCGGGGTGCCGACCAGCGTCAGGAAGAGACCGATGACGCCCGAGAAGAGGATCTGCTTCATCATCGGGCATCAGCCCCACCCTCGGCACCGGTCTCGAGCAGTGCCTGCGCCACGCTCTCCAACCCCACCGACCGAGACGCCTTCACGAGTACGACGTCCCCCGGGCGCAACTCGCTGCGCAACAGGTCGACCGCCGCCTGTGCGTCGGACACGTGCACCGACTCCTCACCCCACGAACCCTCGTTATATGCGCCCAGTTGCAGCCAGGACGCTTCCCTGCCCCCGACCGCGACGAGCTTGCCGACATTGAGCCGGACAGCGAGCCGTCCGACCGCGTCGTGCTCGGCGAGCGCCTCGTCCCCGAGCTCGGCCATCTTGCCGAGCACCGCCCAGGTCCGCTTTCCCCTGCCCATGGCCGCGAGCGCGCGCAGGGCGGCTCGCATGGACTCGGGGTTCGCGTTGTAGGCGTCGTTGACGATGGTCACGCCGTCCGGTCGCTCGGTGACCTCCATACGCCAGCGGGAGAGGGAGCCCGCCTCGGAGAGCGCGGTGGCGATCTCTTCCGCGGACATGCCCAGCTCATGGGCGACGGCGGCCGCGGCGAGCGCGTTCGACACGTGGTGCTCACCGTACAGGCGCATGGTCACGTCGCTTGCACCGGAGGGTGTGTGGAGCCTGAAGGCGGGCTGTCCCGTGTCCGTGAGTCGTACGTTCTCGGCACGTACGTCCGCTTCGCCGGACTCTCCGAAAAGGATCACCTTCGCCTTCGTACGGGATGCCATGGCCCGTACGAGGGGGTCGTCCGCGTTGAGGATCGCGGCGCCGTCCTCCGGAAGAGCCTCCACGAGTTCGCCCTTGGCCTGCGCGATCTGCTCACGGCCGCCGAACTCGCCGATGTGGGCGGTGCCGACGTTGAGCACGAGTCCGATCCTCGGCGGGGTCAGCTCGGTCAGGTACCGGATGTGTCCGATGCCGCGGGCGCCCATCTCCAGCACGAGGAACTGGGTCTCCTCGGTGGCGGACAGGGCGGTCAGGGGCAGCCCGATCTCGTTGTTGAGCGAGCCGGGCGTCCACACCGTCGGCGCCTTGCGCTGCAGCACCTGGGCGATCAGGTCCTTGGTACTGGTCTTGCCCGCGGAGCCGGTGAGGGCCACGAGGGTCGCGCCGAGACGTCGTACGACATGACGCGCGAGGGCGCCGAGGGCGCTCTGGACGTCCTCGACGACGATCGCCGGCACACCGACCGGGCGCGACCCGAGGACGGCGACCGCGCCCGCCGCCACGACCTGCTCGGCGAAGTCGTGGCCGTCGACGCGCTCGCCGACGAAGGCGACGAAGAGGCTGCCGGGCTCCACCTCGCGGGAGTCCCGGACGACCGGAGCGGTGACCTGGACGGACGGATCCGGTATGTCATGCGTCTGCCCGCCGACGACTGAGGCGATCTCGGCGAGAGAGAGGGCGATCACAAGTTCATCCCTGGGTCTTCTGGATGGCTTCTCGAAGCACCTGGCGGTCGTCGAACGGACGGACCACCCCGGCGATGTCCTGGCCCTGCTCGTGTCCCTTGCCCGCGACCAGCACGGTGTCTGTGGGCCGCGCTCGGGCGACGGCTGCGGCGATCGCGGCGGCCCGGTCCTCGAAGACCTGGACCTCGCCGCGTTCGTGTGCTGGTACGGACGCCGCGCCCTCGAGCATGGTTGCGAGGATCGCGAGCGGATCCTCGGAGCGGGGATTGTCCGAGGTCAGTACGGCCGTGTCGGCGAGGCGGGCCGCGGCGGCGCCCATCGGCGCCCGCTTGGTCTTGTCCCGGTCGCCACCGCAGCCGAGCACGATGTGCAGCTTGCCCTCGGTGACCTTGCGCAGGGCGCGCAGGACCGACTCGACGGCGTCGGTCTTGTGGGCGTAGTCCACGACCGCGAGGTACGGCTGCCCGGCGTCCACACGCTCCAGGCGGCCCGGCACGCCCGGCACCGCGGCGATACCGTCGGCGGCGGCCTGCGGGTCGAGCCCGGCGGCGGCCAGGGCGACGATCGCGGCGAGGGTGTTGGCCACGTTGAAGGGGCCCGGCAGCGGCGCCTTGGCCTCGATCCGCTCACCCTCGGGGCCGATCACCAGGAACGTCGAGTCCATCGGGCCGACCCGCACGTCCTCGGCGCGCCAGTCGGCGTCCGGGTGGCCCTCGGCGGAGAAGGTGACGATCGGTACGCCGGCCTCGTGGACCAGTCTGCGGCCGTACTCGTCGTCGAAGTTGACGATGCCGAGTTTGCTGCGTTCCGGGGTGAACAGCCGTGCCTTGGCCCGGAAGTAGTCCTCCATGTCGGAGTGGAACTCCATGTGTTCCGGGCTGAGGTTGGTGAAGACGCCGATGTCGAAGACGCAGCCGTCGACCCGGCCGAGGACCAGCGCGTGGCTGGAGACCTCCATGGCGACCGCCTCGACCCCGCGCTCGCGCATGACCGCGAACAGGGCCTGCAGATCGGTGGCTTCGGGGGTGGTGCGCTCGGACTTGATGCGCTCGTCGCCGATGCGCATCTCGACCGTGCCGATGAGACCGGTGTTGCTCTTGGTCTTCAGACCGCCCTCGACCAGATAGGCGGTGGTGGTCTTGCCGGAGGTGCCGGTGATGCCGATCTGGAGCAGGTCACGGCCTGGGTGCCCGTAGATCGTGGCCGCCAGCTCGCCCATCTGTCCGCGCGGGTCGTCGACGACCAGGACCGGAAGGCCGGTCGCCGCGGCACGCTCGGCACCGGTCGGGTCGGTGAGCACGGCGACCGCGCCGAGGCCGGCGGCCTGCGTGACGAAGTCGGCGCCGTGCAGGCGGGCGCCCGGAAGGGCGGCGTACAGGTCGCCGGGGCGGACCGCGCGCGAGTCATGGGTGATGCCCGTGACCCCCGCGGTGCTGTCCGGCGCGGTGGCATCCAGCTGATCGGCGAGCTCCGCGAGGGGTGTTGCGGAGACCTGCACCGGCCTGGGCGGCCCCGGGTATGTCACGGATGCGCCCTTCTGGGTGGTTTGGGACTGATCAGCGTGTGGCACGGCGGTGAGCGTACCGGGCTCACCCGCCCGGGAGCGAAGCGAGGGGCCGGGCGTGCCCGGTACGCCGGAGTCGGAAGTGATCATGGTCACGGAGCGTTCCTGGCTGGTTGCGCTGATCAGGGTGTGAAGGTGACGGGCAGGTTCGCGGCCTTCGCGCCGGTGGGCGGGACCTGGAGGGTCTTCAGTGCGAACTCCATCACCTCCTTGAAGATGGGTCCGCAGATCTGGCCGCCGAAATAACTGCCCTTCGTGGCGTTCTGGATGGCGCAGTAGACGGTGACCCTCGGGTTGTCCGCGGGCGCGAATCCGGCGAACGACGACGTGTATCCGCGGTACTTGCCGGTGGCCGGATCCACGCGGTTGGCCGTACCCGTCTTGCCCGCGACCCGGTAGCCGGGGATGCGCGCCTTGATGCCCGTACCCTCCTGGTCGTCCACGACCGACTCCAGCATCTGGGCGAGCGTCTTCGCCGTCTTCGCGCTGACGACCCTTGTCTTCTTGGGCGTCGGGGCCGGTGCGAAGCGCCCGTCGGGTCCCTTTGTGCCGCGGACGAGCGTGGGTTCGACACGGACGCCGCCGTTGGCGATCGTCGAGTAGACGGAGGCCGCCTGCATCGCGTTGATGGACACGCCCTGGCCGAAAGGAATCGTGTACTGCTGCGAGGTCGACCACTTGTCGGGCGGGGCGAGGATGCCCTTGGTCTCGCCCGGGAAGTCGAGTCCGCTGTAGCTGCCGAGGCCGAACTTGCGCAGGTACGAGTAGAGGACCCGGTTGGCCTGCGCCTGGGTCTTGCCGAGCTGGCCGGTGGCTTCGATGGTGCCGATGTTGCTGGACTTGGCGAGGACGCCGTTGAGCGTGAGGTTCCAGGTCGCGTGGTCGATGTCGTCCTTGAAGAGGCGGTCGCCGCGGTGCAGCCGGTTCGGCACGACGACATGCGTCAGCGGGGTGGCGACGTTCTCCTGCAGTACGGCGGCCATCGACATGATCTTGGCGGTGGAGCCGGGCTCGTAGGCGTCCTCGACGGCCCAGTTGTGCAGGGCGTTCCCGTTCGCCTTGGAGAGGTCGTTCGGGTCGAAGCCGGGCGAGTTGGCCATGGCGAGGATCTCGCCGGTCCGGGTGTCCTGCACTATCACGTACCCGCGGTCCGCCCCGGACTTCTTCACCTGCTCGGTGATGGCGCTCTGGGCGGCCCACTGGATGTCGCGGTCGATGGTGAGCTCGACATCGCTGCCGGGCACGGCGGGCGTCTCCGTGGAGCCCGCGGTGGGCACCAGACGGCCGCCGGACTGGGCATAGCGGATCTTGCCGTCCTTGCCGGCGAGCTCCTTGTTCAGCTCCTGCTCCAGACCTCCGCCGCCCTTGCCGTCGGCGTTGACCCAGCCCAGTATCCCGGCGGCGAGGTCGCCGTTCGGGTACACGCGCTTGCTGCTGGGGGTGGAGAAGACGCCGGCGAGCACGTTGGCGGTGTCGGACTTCTTGGTCAGCGCGGCCTTCAGGTCCTTGATCTGCGACCAGACCTGCGGGGTCTGACGGCTGGCGAGCAGGACGTAGCGCAGCGCCTTGTTCTTGGGGCGGAGCTTCGTGACGAGCGAGTCCTGGTCGACGCCGAGGATCGGCGCGAGGAGCGCGGCCGCCTGCTCGGGCCCGTCGTCGACCTTCAGCTGTTTGCGGGTGAACATCGTGGGGTCGGCCGTGAGGTCGTAGGCGTCCACGCTGGTCGCCAGGGCCACGCCGCCGCGGTCGGTGATGCCGCCGCGCTCGGCGGGCAGGATCTGGCCGACGTAGCGGTTCTGGTCGGCCTTGGCGGCGTAGGTGCTGGCATCGACGGCCTGGACCTGGAGCAGCCGTACGACGAAGGCGATCAGTACGAGGGTGAGCGCGAGGGCGACCATGCGCAGCCGGGGGCGGGGGCTGCCCAGGCGCAGGGGCTTCGCAGCCGCGGGACGGGCCGGTGCCGGGCGGCGGGCGGCCGGGCGGGCGCCGGGGCCCGGGCGCCGCTGGCCGGCGGCGGGGCGGACGGGACGCGCGGGGCCGGGCACACGGCGGCGCGGCGGTTCCCTGTCGGACACTTCCGTCACCTGCCGGGGGTCGTGGTCGGGGTGGGCGTGGGAGCGGCCGCGGGGGTGGGGCTCGACGCGGTGGGGGTGGCCGGCGGGTGGGTGATCGTCTCCGGCGGGCGCAGGACCAGCGGGATCTTTACGGCGGACTGTTGAGCGGCGGCCGAGGGGACACCCTTCACCGTGCCGTTCGGGTCGAGGAAGGCGGGGTCGCCGCCGGGGACCATGCCGAGCTCGTGGGCACGGCGCTGGAGGGCCTCCGGGGCGGAGTAGGAGTCGATGTCCCGCTGGAGCGCCTGCTCCTCGTCGGTGAGGTTCTTGGTGTCCTTCTGGAGGTCGTCCAGCTTGAACGAGCCTTCGCTGAGCGCGGAGTTCAGCACCAGGAGCCCGATCAGGCCGCCGCCGAGGAGGAGCACGACGAGGAGGACGAAGGGGGTGCGGGCGGCCTGGCCACGGCTCTGCGGGCCGGGGAAGAGGCGCGCGAGACGGGCCGCGCGCCCCCTCAGTTCGGGTTTCCTGCTCACACGGCCCCCCGTTCGAGAAACCGACTCACTCGGCGTCCTCCCTGATGCGCTCGACCCCGCGCAGTCGCGCCGGCGCCGCCCGCCGGTTCTCGGCGACCTCTTCCTCGGTGGGAAGTTCGGCACCGCGCGTGAGCAGCTTGAGCCGGGGCTGGTACCGCTCGGGCACGATCGGCAGCCCAGGAGGCGCCGTATTGGCCGCGCCGGCCGCGAACACCTGCTTGACCAGGCGGTCCTCCAGCGAGTGGTACGACAGCACGGCGATCCGTCCGCCCACGGCGAGAGCCTTCACGGCGGCCGGGATCGCCCGCTCCAGGACGGACAGCTCGCCGTTGACCTCGATGCGCAGCGCCTGGAAGGTGCGCTTGGCCGGGTTGCCGCCGGTGCGCTTGGCGGCCTGCGGCAGCGCGTCCCGGATCAGCTCGACGAGCCGCGCGCTGTTGCTGAACGGCTCCTTGTCGCGCTCGCGCACGATCGCGCCGACGATCCGCTTGGCCTGCTTCTCCTCGCCGTACGCACGCAGGATCCGGACGAGTTCGCCGGCCGGGTAGGTGTTGAGGACCTCGGCGGCGCTGACGCCGGTCGTCTGGTCCATGCGCATGTCGAGCGGGGCGTCCTGGGCGTAGGCGAAGCCGCGGTCGGCCTCGTCGAGCTGCATGGAGGAGACACCGAGGTCGAAGAGAACGCCCTGCACGCGCGCGATGCCGAGCCGGTCGAGTACGTCCGGGAGCTCGTCGTAGACCGCGTGCACCAGGGTGGCGCGCTCACCGAAGGGCGCGAGGCGCTCGCCGGACAGGCGCAGCGCCTCCTTGTCGCGGTCGAGGGCGACCAGCCGGGCCTCGGGAAACCGCGTCAGCAGGGCCTCACTGTGCCCTCCCAGCCCGAGCGTGCAGTCGACGACGACCGCTCCGGGCCGCTCCAGGGCGGGGGCCAACAGGTCCAGGCACCGCTGGAGCATCACCGGGACGTGTCGACTCTGGCTCAAGGGGCCCTCTCAGGTCCGGCACGGCCGTACGCACCGCCGGGTCCCCGCCCGCTCGATGAAGGGGAGGCCTGCCGGCGCCGGAGGCGTCGGCCGGCCGGAGCGGGAGGAGGCCGAGCCGTACGTACGCGCCGCGCACGTGGGGAGAACCCGGAAAATCGCCGGGCCTCCGGGGTTTCAGTCCAGCAGGGAGAGCCTCGCCTCCCGCTTCGCGTCACTTTAGTCCACGCTGTCTCGCGGTCAATCAACCGGCCTGCGCGTCGCGGCCCGAGGTGCGTGCGAAGCGGCAAACCAGGGAAAATCCCTCTGACGGCTTCACTACCGCCACCCATGTGGGTTACCTCACAAGAGGACCGTGATGACGCTCTTTTCCCGCTCTCACACGCAGACCGGATCGCCTGTGACCAGTACCGTCATAGCTATGACGACTTCTGCATCCGTTTCCACCGAGTCCGAAGGCGCCATAGGCGGCGGCACCGTCACCGATCGTCTCGTCGAGGCGAACGAACAGTACGCCGCCGCTTTCACCGACCCGGGCATGGACGCCCGCCCCGTCCTGCACGTGGCGGTCGTGGCCTGCATGGACGCCCGTCTCGACCTGCACGCCGCGCTCGGCCTGGAGCTCGGCGACTGCCACACCATCCGCAACGCGGGCGGTGTGGTCACCGACGACGTGATCCGCTCGCTCACCATCAGCCAGCGCAAGCTCGGCACCCGCAGCATCGTGCTGATCCACCACACCGGCTGCGGTCTGGAGGCGATCACCGAGGACTTCCGCACCGAGCTGGAGATGGAGGTCGGCCAGCGCCCCGCCTGGGCCGTGGAGGCCTTCCGGGACGTCGACCAGGACGTACGCCAGTCCATGCAGCGCGTGCGCACCTCGCCGTTCCTGCTGCACGCCGACGACGTGCGCGGCTTCGTCTTCGACGTGAAGACGGGTCTGCTGCGCGAGATCGACCCGGCGTAGCCACAGTTTCGTCCGCCGAACCCGGCTCCGGCCCTTCTCGTTTTTCGCAAAACCCGCGCATGCTGGACGCCAAGCACCGTAAAACCCGACATATCGAAGCCACTTGTCCACAGTCGAGTGACACGAATCGGTAACGGCAGCAAGAATGCGGGTGTGGCGCCGTGCGGAACTTTTCACGCGTGGTGTCCGTGATTCGGGGTGGGCCGGTCCGCACAGCAAGCGTCGGCCCGGAGAAAGAACGGGCCGAGGAGGGCCGGGTGACGACCTATGACGATCGAGCGAGCCTTACAGATCTGACTGCCACTGTGGAGCGGGTCCGCAGTTCGGTGGAAGGAGTGATCGAGGGCAAGCCCGAGGTCGTACGGCTTTCGCTGACCGTACTGCTCGCCGAGGGACATCTTCTGATCGAGGATGTCCCTGGGGTGGGCAAGACCATGCTGGCCAAGGCGTTGGCCAAGTCCATCGACTGTTCGGTGCGACGCATTCAGTTCACGCCCGACCTGCTGCCCTCGGACATCACCGGTGTGTCCATCTGGGACCAGCAGCGCCGGGAGTTCGAGTTCAAGCCGGGCGCGATCTTCGCGCAGATCGTGATCGGCGACGAGATCAACCGCGCCTCGCCGAAGACGCAGTCCGCGCTCCTGGAGTCCATGGAGGAGCGCCAGGTCACCATCGACGGGACGACCTACGAGCTGCCCAGCCCCTTCATGGTGGTGGCCACGCAGAACCCGGTCGAGATGGAGGGCACCTACCCGCTGCCCGAGGCGCAGCGCGACCGTTTCATGGCCCGGGTCTCGGTGGGCTACCCCAGCGTGGAGGCCGAGCTGCAGATGCTCGACGTGCACGGCGGGGTCTCCCCGCTGGAGGATCTCCAGCCGGTGGCGCACGCGCACGACATCGTGAAGCTGATCGAGGCCGTGCGGGGCGTCCATGTCGCCGACGCGGTGCGGCGGTACGCGGTGGACCTGGTGTCCGCCACGCGCAACCACCCGGACCTCAGACTCGGCGCCTCCCCGCGCGCCACGCTGCACCTGCTGCGCGCGGCGAAGGCGTCCGCCGCCCTGAGCGGAAGGGAGTACGCCCTGCCGGACGACGTGCAGGCACTCGCCGTCGCCGTCCTGGCCCACCGTCTGCTGCCCACCGCCCAGGCCCAGCTCAACCGCCGCACCTCCGAGCAGGTCGTGCAGGAGATCCTGCAGCGCACCGCGGTGCCGGCGGCGCCCCAGCAGCAGAGCGGCTTCGGTGGCATCGGGCACGGCACACCGTCGTACGGCCAGCAGCCGCCGCGGAGGCTGTGATGACCTCCGGGGCGAGTGGGCCCGCGGATGTCGACCGGGGCGAGAAGGGCGGCATCCGTACCGCCCTCGCGGGCCTGACCACCCGCGGGCGCTCCTTCCTGGCCGCCGGCATCGCGGCCGCGATCTGCTCCTACGTCCTCGGCCAGAGCGACCTGCTGCGGGTCGGCCTGCTGCTCGCCGCGCTGCCCCTGGTCTGCGCGGGCTTCCTCTACCGCACCCGCTACCGGGTGGCCGGCAGCCGCCGGCTGGCCCCCGCGCGCGTGCCGGCCGGCAGCGAGGCCCGGGTCCATCTGCGGATGGACAACGTCTCACGGCTGCCCACGGGCCTGCTGATGCTCCAGGACCGGGTGCCCTACGTCCTCGGCCCGCGCCCCCGCTTCGTGCTGGACCGGGTCGAGCCGGGCGGCCGCCGCGAGGTCTCCTACCGCGTCCGCTCCGACCTGCGCGGCCGCTATCCACTGGGCCCGCTGCAGCTGCGCCTGAGCGACCCGTTCGGGATGTGCGAGCTGACCCGATCCTTCTCCTCGTACGACACCCTGACGGTGATCCCGCGCGTGGAGGCGCTGCCGCCGGTACGGCTGAGCGGCGAGTCGAAGGGGTACGGCGACGGGCGCCAGCGCGCGCTGGCGCTGGCCGGTGAGGACGACGTGATCCCGCGCGGCTACCGCTACGGCGACGACCTGCGGCGCGTCCACTGGCGCCTCACGGCCCGCTACGGCGAGCTGATGGTGCGCCGCGAGGAGCAGCCCCAGCGCGCCCGGTGCACGGTGCTGCTCGACACCCGGGGCCTCGCCTTCCAGGGCGCTGGACCGGACTCGGCCTTCGAATGGGCCGTCTCGGGAACGGCCTCGACCCTCATGCACATGCTCGAACGGGGCTTCTCCGTGCGTCTGTTGACGGACACCGGCACCTCGGTGCCCGGTGAGGGCGCCGACGGGTTCGCGGGCGCCAGCCAGGAGACCGCCGACTCGGCGGGGCTGATGATGGACACCCTCGCGGTGATCGACCACTCGGACGGCGCGGGTCTGTCGCGCGCGTACGACGTGCTGCGCGGCGGGAACGAGGGGCTGCTGGTGGCCTTCTTCGGCGACCTCGACGAGGAGCAGGCCACGGTGGTCGCCAAGATGCGGCAGCGTAGCGGGGGCGCGGTCGCCTTCCTGCTGGACAGCGACGCGTGGGTGCGGGAACCGACCGATGTGCCCGGGCCGTTGGACGTGCGTGAGGAGCGGCTGCGGTTGCTGCGGGAGGCGGGCTGGACGGCCCTGAGTGTGCCGCGCGGCGCCTCGCTGCACGAGCTGTGGCGGCAGGCTGACCGCGAGCGCGCGGGCCTGGCCGCAGCGGGCGGGACGAGCGGTGAGGGGGCGGGCTCATGAGCGGACGGGCACGACTGGCGCTGTGCGCCTGGGCGGCCACGCTGATGGCGTCCTGCGCGCTGCTGCCCCTGGTCACCCCGGCGACCTGGATCCTGCAGCTGGCCGTGATGCTGGGCGTGCAGACCGGTGTGGGCGCGGCGACCCGGCGGGTGCCGCTGGCCCGGCCGCTGACGGTGGCGGCGCAGGCGCTGGTCACGCTGCTGATGCTGACCCTGGTCTTCGCCCGGCAGCAGGCCCTCGCCGGGATCGTCCCGGGTCCGGAGGCGCTGAGGCACTTCGCCGATCTGTTCCGGCAGGGCGGCGACGACATAGCGCGGTACGCGATCCCTGCGCCCCTGGAGTCCGACGGCATCCGGCTGATGCTGTTCGGCGGGGTCATGGTCATCGGGCTCGCCGTGGACACCCTCGCGGTGACGTTCCGCAGCGCTGCCCCGGCCGGACTGCCGCTGCTGGCGCTGTACTCCGTCGCCGCGGGGCTGTCCGAGGGCGGCGCCGACTGGCTGTGGTTCCTGGTCGCGGCGGGCGGCTATCTGATGCTGCTGCTCGCCGAGGGCCGGGACCGGCTCTCGCAGTGGGGGCGGGTGTTCGGCGGGGCGCCGCGCACTCCGGGCGGAGAGCCCGGCCCGGTGGCGCCGATCCGCACCGGGCGGCGCATCGGCGTGCTCGCGCTGGGCCTCGCCCTGGTGGTGCCGGCCGTCCTGCCCTCGATGAGCGGCGGCCTGCTGGACGGCGCGCGCACGGGCGTGGGCGCGGGGAACGGCAGCGGGGGCACGATCTCCGCGGTCAACCCCCTGGTCTCACTGCGCGACAGTCTGAACGTGGACGAGGACCGCCAGGTCCTGTCCCTGAAGACCAACAGCAGCGACGTCGGGGACCTGTATCTGCGGATCGTGTCCCTGGACGACTTCGACGGAAGCACCTGGAAGCCGTCCAAGCGGCATGTCACCGGTGTGCCCGACCAGTTCCCGACCCCGACCGGCCTCGGCGCGGACGTCAAGCGCGCCGAGATCGAGACGCGGATCTCGGCCGCCGACTGGTACGCCCAGGACTGGCTGCCGATGCCCTACCCGCCCAGCGGGGTCCAGGTCGGCGGCAAGTGGCGTTACGAACCGGTGGGCATGACGCTGGTCGGCGACCACGGCCAGACCACCCGTGGCAAGACCTACCTGGTCAAGAGCCTCGACGTGCAGCCGACGGCACAGCAGCTGGCCGAGGCGCCGGAGCCGCCCAAGGCGCTGAAGGACGAGTACACCCACCTGCCGAAGTCGGTGCCCGGCGTGGTGGCGAAGACCGCCCGCCAAGTCACCGAAGGCGCCACGAACCACTACGACCAGGCGGTCAAGCTCCAGGACTGGTTCACGCTGACCGGCGGCTTCCAGTACAGCACCCAGGTGCAGGTCGGCACCGGCCCGAACGCGATCGCCAAGTTCCTGAAGGACAGGGAGGGCTTCTGCGTCCACTTCTCCTTCGCGATGGCGGCGATGGCCCGCAGCCTGGGCATCCCGGCCCGGGTCGCGGTGGGCTTCGCACCCGGTGCCCCGCAGTCGGACGGCTCGGTGTCGGTGGGCCTGAAGGACGCCCACGCCTGGCCCGAGCTGTACTTCGAGGGCGTGGGCTGGACCCGCTTCGAGCCGACCCCGAACCGGGGCGTGGCGCCCTCGTACACGCAGTCGGACACCCCGGGCAGCGGCCTTCCCGACGTGTCGCGGCCCACGCAGTCGGCGGGCTCGAACGCGTCGACGGCGCCGTCCGCGAGCACGAGTTGCGCGCAGGTGGACAAGAAGGAGGGGGCGTGCAACGGGGCTCTCTCGATCGGCACGGCCAAGCCGACCGACAGCGGTCCGCCCTGGTACCAGATCGCGGGGTGGATGCTGCTGGGGCTGCTGGCGGTCACCGTACCGCTGCTGCCCATGCTGTGGCGTGTGCGCCGGCGCTCGGTGCGGCTTGCCTCGGCCCAGCACACCGGCCGCGGTGTGCTCACGGCACGAAGCCGTGACGAACGGGGCACGGCAGTCACGGACGACGTCTCCCTGACGGCGGCCGGCCTGGCGGTCGAGGCGGACGCACGGTACGCCGCCGAGGTGGCCTCCGTGCACGTCCTGGCCGTGTGGCGCGAGCTGACCGACACGGCCTGGGACTACGGCATCGCGCCGGACGACGCGCTGACCCCGCGGAAGGCGGCGGCGCGGATCGTGCGGCTCGGACAACTGGACGCGGCGACGGCGGAGTCGGTGCACCGGGTGGCGAGCGCGGTGGAGCAGGTGCTGTTCGCACCGCAGCCGCAGGCGGTGCCCGGGCTGCCCGACGACGTCCGCAAGCTGCGGGCGGCGCTACGGGCCCACGTCAGCTGGACCACGCGGGTGCGTGCGGTCGTCGCACCCCGGTCGGCCGTCCGCGCGGTCTGGGACGTGATGGACCGCTGGGCGGCCTTCAAGTCCCGTACGGCGGACCGCTGGTCGAGTCTCGTACGGCGCCCGTCGAGTCAGCAGGGCGGCTGACGGTCCGAGCCTCTCGGCCCCGGCTCCGGGCTTCCCGGGCCGGGGCCGACCGCTGTGGTCCGGGACCCACGCCGCTGTGCGGGCATACGTGAGGGGGTGACCACCCGTGGGCGGTCACCCCCTCAGCTCTGTCTTGGGGAGCGCTAGTGGCCCTGCTCGTCCCGGCGGCGCTGCCAGCGCTGCTCGATGCGGTCCATCATGGAGCGCTTCTGCCGAGCCTGCCGACGCGCGTGCGGGGCGCCTGCGGCGGGCTGTTCGCCCGGCTTGGGGGCCTTGCGCCAGCCGGTCACGGCGAGAACCGCACAGCCCAGCATGACGAGGAAGCCCACCACGCTGAGCCAGACCTGCTTGGCGACCATTCCAGCCATGAGGAGCGCGATACCCACGAGGAAGCCGGCGACCGCCTGGTAGACCCGCCGCCGGGTGTACGTACGCAGCCCGCTTCCCTCGAGCGCCGACGCGAACTTGGGATCTTCGGCGTACAGCGCTCGCTCCATCTGCTCGAGCATGCGCTGCTCGTGCTCCGAGAGCGGCACGGAGTCCTCCTCATCGTGCAGTCGCCGGGGCGACCCGGGGGTCCCTTCAGGATAGGCAGGGAATCGCCCCCGTGAAACCCGCCCCTCTGCGCCAATTGGCCAACCGGATTCCGCCATGGACGTCCCGGCTCGCTGAATCTTCCATTCCCCAGCGACCGGCCCGTCATGCCGGGTGATCTCCTCCGATCATACGGCTCCGAGGCCCCGAACGGGGGGCCTGTGGCGTACTCCATGCGCAGCCAACGCCCTGATCAGCGGCTCGCCTCGACAGGGGGCTCAGGCCTCAGCGGCCCCCTGCGTCTCGCCGAGCACGTGGAGCTGGGTGGCGACGGAGTGGAAGGCGGGGAGTTCGGCCGCCGCCTCCTCCAGCTTGAGCAGCGCCTCCAGAGCGCCGGGCTCGGTGTCCACGAGGACGCCCGGGACGAGGTCGGCGAAGACCCGTACGCCGTGCACGGCGGCGGCCTTCAGGCCCGCGCCCTCGACCAGTGCGGTGAGCTGCTCGGCGGTGAAGCGGCGCGGCACGGGGTCGCCGTCGCCCCAGCGGCCGTCGGGGTCGCCGAGGGCCTGCCGGGCCTCCTTGAAGTGCCCGGCGAGGGCCCGCGCGAGCACGGCGCCGCCGAGACCGGCGGCGAGCAGACTGAGGACGCCCTCGGACCTGAGCGCGGCGACGGCGTTGCGCAGCCCTTCCGCCGGGTCGTCGACGTACTCCAGGACGCCATGGCACAGCACGACGTCGTAGCCACCGCGCTCGACCACGTCGAAGAGGCCGTGGGCGTCGCCCTGGACACCCCGGACGCGGTCCGCGACACCGGCCTCGGCGGCGCGGCGCTCCAGCGCGAACAGCGCGTTGGGGCTGGGGTCGACGACGGTGACCTGGTGGCCGAGGCGGGCGAGGGGCACGGCGAATTTTCCGCTGCCGCCTCCGGTGTCGAGGACGTCCAGCACCTGCCGGCCCGTGGCCTTGACCCGGCGGTCGAGGGCGTCCTGGAGGACCTCCCAGACCACGGCGGTACGGAGGGAGGCGCGGGGGCGCGTGGGGTCCGACACGGCAGTTGACTCCTCGGCGCGGCACCGCCTGTGGCACGGCGGAGCGAACGGTCTGCCTCCCCGACCGGGACACGGAGGGAAGGCTTCAGGCGCCCTCCACCCTATTGCCTGCGCCGCCCTGGCCGGTCATCACGGTCACATGCCCTACGGGGCGTCTCACACCGCGGACCACGACGCTCCGGCGGCCCGGGACACCCCGCAGGCGCGCGACGGACTGCACGGGCAGGTCGGCTCTCTCAGCCCGTGTCCGGTAAATCGCGGTCCGGCCCCGGACCCGGCTCCGCGCGATCCGCGTCCTGGCGGGGCTGTGGCAGCACCGGCTGGAGGACCAGCATGCGCTCGACGAGGCGCAGGAACATCGCCACGTCGCGTATCAGGTCGTCGGCGTCCCGGCGGGTGGCCGCGCCCTGGATGCCGGCCTCGGCCCGGGCGCGGCGCCGCGCCCCGGCGGCGAACAGCGCGCTCCACTCGGTGAGTTCGGGTGCTATCTCGGGGAGCACTTCCCAGGCGCTCCGGATCCTGGCCCGGCGTCGCTCCGAGGTCTCCGGGCGGCCTCGCGCGGCGAGTACGGCGGCGGCGGTCCGCAGGGCGGCGAGATGGGCCGTGGCGTAGCGCTCGTTGGGCGTCTCCAGGACGGCCGCCTCGTCCAGTCCGGCGCGGGCCTGGGCGAGCAGGTCGAGGGCGGCGGGCGGGGCGGCGGCCCGGCGCAGCACCGGGTGCACGTCGCTCGCCGGTCCGGTCAGTGAGGGGGCAGGGCCGGTGGCGCGGCGCCGACGGGCGGCTGCCGTGTGATAGCTGGCCATGACGAACCTCCTGTCGTCTGCATGACGGCATGCCCTCATACGGGGTGCCGTATGTGCCCATCGTGCGGTATGCCACTGACAATCCGTTCTGACCTGCGCTTTTGCTTCGATCGAAAGTTCGGGTTAGTTTTTGCACTGACCAGTCAGTTCAAATCAACTCCGTTCAACTCAGGGGGATCTGTGGACGCAGTGGGCGTCACAGCCGAGGGCTTCGGCCTTCAGGGCCCTCGCGGTTGGGCGTTCCGGGACGTCTCCGTCGAGGCACAACCCGGCTCGCTCATCGCGGTCGAGGGGCCGTCCGGATCGGGGCGCACCTGTCTGCTGCTCGCGCTCACGGGCCGGATGAGGGCGACCGAGGGGACGGCGACCGTGGGCGGGGCACGGCTGCCGAAGCAGTTGGCGGCCGTACGGCGCGTCAGCGCGGTGGCCAACGTCGCGGGGGTCACCGACCTCGACCCCGCGCTGACCGTCGGGGAGCACCTGCGCGAACGGGCACTGCTGCAGCGGCGGTTCGGCGACTCGCTGCGCGGCCTGCTGCGCCCCCGCGCCGAGCGCGCGCTGGAGGCGCGGCTGCGGATCGACTCCGCGCTCGCCGGCGCCGGGCTCGACCGCGCGTCCCTGCCCAAGGGGTCCCGGACCGCCGTACGCGATCTGGAGCGGCTGGAGGCGCTGCGGCTGTCCGTCGCCCTGGCGCTCATCGGCCGCCCGCGGCTGCTCGGCGTCGACGACGCCGACCTCAAGCTCTCCGACGCCGAACGGGCCGAGGCCTGGGCGCTGTTGAGGTCCGTCGCCGAGGCCGGGACCACGGTCGTGGCGGTGTGCAGCGAGGCTCCGGACGACACCGTCGTCATGGCGACCTCACCGACTTCCGGGAAGGAGAAGGCCGATGCGCACGCCGAGACTGGCCGCTCTTGAGCTCAGGCGCTTCGGCAGGGGGAAGCTGCCGCGCGCGGCGCTCGTCGCACTGCTGGTGCTGCCGTTGCTGTACGGCGCGCTGTACCTGTGGTCGTTCTGGGACCCGTACGGGCGTCTCGACCGCATCCCCGTGGCGCTGGTGAACGACGACAGGGGGGCACGCGCCGACGGGCAGCGGATCTCGGCGGGCGACGACCTCACCGAGGGGCTGCGCGACAGCGACGTGTTCGACTGGCACGAGGTGAGTGCCGCGCAGGCACGCGCGGGCGTGGAGGACGGCACGTACTACCTGTCGCTCACCATGCCGGCCGACTTCAGCGAGCGGATCGCCTCCAGCGCGGGCGACTCCCCCGAGACGGGCGCGCTCCAGGTGCGTACGAACGACGCGAACAACTACATCGTCGGGCAGATCTCGCGGACGGTCTTCAACGAGGTGCGCACGGCCGCGTCCACGAAGGCGTCGCGGTCCTTCCTGGACAAAATCTTCATCTCCTTCTCCGACATCCACGGCGCGACCGTGCGGGCCGCCAACGGCGCCGACCAGCTCAAGGGCGGCATCGGGAAGGCGAAGAAGGGCTCCGAGGACCTCGCCGACGGGCTGAAGGAGGCCCAGGACGGCAGCGGCAAGCTGGCCAAGGGGGTGGCGCGGCTCGACAAGGGTGCGGGTGACCTCGCGGACGGCTCGCGGCAGGTCGCCGACGGCACGCAGACGCTCGCCGACAAGGTCAACGCGGTCGACAGGAAAGTCGGCCCGTTCCTGAAGGACAACGAGAAGACCATCGGGGACACCGCCCGGTTGGTCGCCGACTCCGCCAAGGGCATCCGCGACAACCTCGACACCCTGGTGAAGACGGCGCCGGTGGCCGCCAAGGGGGCGCACACGGCCTCCGACGCCCTGAACGCCGTCTACAAGGCGCGCTGCGAGGACCCGGTGCTGCCGGACGCGGCCTGCGCCGACCTGAAGAAGGCCAGGACCGCGGCCGCCGATGTGGCGACGATCGCCGACGACCTCGACACGCTGATCCGCGACCAGGACGGCGACCTGAAGAAGCTGGACGGCAATCTCGCGACCCTCCAGAAGCAGGCCCAGGCGCTGGCCGACCGCGCACCGCACCTCTCCGAGGACCTCGCCGACGCCGTGGCCAAGATCAACAAGCTGAACGACGGGGCGGGGAAGGTCGCCGCGGGCGCCAAGAAGCTGCACTCCGGCCTGAGCACCGCCGGCACCGGCGCCTCGGCCCTGAACGCGGGCGTCGGCAAGCTCAAGACCGGCGCCGAGACGCTCAACGGCGGCATGTACAAGCTCGCCGACGGCTCCGGGAAGCTCGCGGGCGGGTTGCACGACGGCGCCGACAAGATCCCCGACTACGACAAGAAGGACCGCGACCGGCGCACCCAGGTGATGGCCGACCCGGTCCAGCTGGTCTCCAAGGACCTGCACAAGGCGCCCAACTACGGCACCGGGTTCGCCCCGTACTTCATCCCCCTGTCCCTGTGGGTGGGCGCGATGGTGGCGTACATGCTGATCGCGCCGATGAACCGGCGCGCGCTCGCCACGAGCGCCCCGGCCTGGCGGATCGCGCTGGCGGGCTGGCTTCCGGTGGTGGCCGTCGGCGTCCTGCAGACGGTGGCCCTGATGTCGGTGCTGCACTGGGCGATCGGCCTCCAGATGGCGCGGGCGGCCGACACGATCGGCTTCCTGTTCCTGGTGACGGCGTGCTTCGCGGCCATCGTCCAGTGGCTGAACGCACGCTTCGGGGCGGCCGGCCGGATCCTCGTACTCGCCCTGCTGATGCTCCAGTTGACCTCCGCGGGCGGCACCTACCCCGTGCAGACCAGCCCGGGTTTCTTCAACGCGATCCACCCCTTCCTGCCGATGAGCTACATCGTGGAGGCCCTCAGGAGACTCATCACGGGCGGCGGTCTCGGTCCGGTGTGGCACGCGTGCGTGGTGCTCGTCGCGTTCACCGCGGGCGCCCTCGCACTGACCGCGGTCTCGGCCCGCCGACGCCAGGTGTGGACGCTGGACCGGCTGCACCCGGAGCTGAGCCTGTGAGCGCGAGGGTGACATCCAGGGGAACGGCTCCTGTGACAATCAGGACCATGGAAAGCAGCAGCACCACGCCGGGCGGCGGCACCCGCCGCGAGGCCACCCGGCAGAAGCTCTACGAGGCCGCCGTCACGCTCATCGCCGAACAGGGCTTCTCCGCCACCACAGTGGACGAGATCGCCGAGCGGGCCGGGGTCGCGAAGGGCACGGTCTACTACAACTTCGCGAGCAAGTCCGTCCTCTTCGAGGAGCTGCTGCGGCACGGTGTGGGACTCCTCACCACCTCCCTTCGGGAGGCGGCCGAGCAGACGGCGCGGGACGGCGGCAGCAAGGTCGACGCCCTGGACGCGATGGTCCGGGCCGGTCTCGTCTTCATCGACCGCTATCCGGCCTTCACCCAGCTGTACGTGGCCGAGCTGTGGCGCACCAACCGGGCCTGGCAGTCCACGCTGATGGTGGTCCGGCAGCAGGCGGTCGCAGTGGTGGAGGGCGTGCTGCGGGAGGGCATGGAGAACGGCGAGTTCAGCGACGAGATCGATGTACCGCTGACCGCGTCCGCGCTGGTCGGCATGGTCCTGGTGGCCGCCCTGGACTGGCAGTCCTTCCAGCCGGAGCGCTCCCTGGACGACGTCCACGCGGCCCTGTCCCGGTTGCTCCAGGGGCGCGTGAGCGGCCGCGACGCAGGCTGAGCCCACACGAAAGCGCCGGTCCGTTGTGGCCGCGTCCCCCGCGGGCCACCTCGAACCGGCGCCTTCTCGTGCTCCCCCGTTGTTACTTCCCCCGTGTCCCCCCCCGTTGGGACCCCCGTCTCGGTCGTTCCCCCGGGTTCCCCCGTGCCTCGCTCCCGCCGACCGCAGCCGGCGGAAGGAGCGGATCGTGGGCGGCTCCGTTCCGGCGCCCCGTGTCGCCGGTACCGGAGCCGTGCCCCTTTCCGTGACTCCACTCTCTCGTTCGCGCAGGTCGCCCCCCATCCGCGCGCGTACTCAACTCACTCACTAGGTACGGATACTCAGTCGTGCGCGCTCACCCCCAGGACGCTCCGTTGCCGAGTGGTTACGATCGCCTCCGTGTCGGTACTCCCTCTCGTCTTCACCAGCGGCTGGGCCAGCGGTATCAACGCGTACGCGGTGGTGCTGCTCCTCGGCGTCTTCGGTGCGACCGGGGTGAGCCACGACGTCCCGGCCACCCTGCAGCGTCCTGAGGTCCTCGTCACAGCGGGCGTGCTGTTCCTGTGCGAGGCGGTCGCGGACAAGATCCCGTACGTCGACTCGGTCTGGGACTCGGTGCACACGGTGATCCGGCCTGTCGCGGGCGCCTGGGTCGGCGCGCTGCTCGCCGGCCACGGCGGCTCGCTCGACGACGTGGTCGCGGGCCTGGTCGGCGGTTCGACCGCGCTGGCCAGCCACACCGTCAAGGCCGGGACGCGCATGGCGGTCAACACCTCGCCGGAACCGTTCAGCAACGTGATCATCAGTCTCGCCGAGGACCTCGGGGTCGGCGGGATCGTGACGTTCGCCATGTTCCACCCCGGTGCGGCGGCCGTGATCGCGGGCGCTCTGCTGGTGACCGGGCTGGTGGTGCTGGTCTTCCTGATCTCGCGGATCCGGCGGTTCTGGAGCCGCAGAGCCCAGCGGCGGGAGGAACGGCGGCCGGCCGCGCAGGTCGGACGACCACCCGTGCCGTGACTGTCAGTGGCGGTCGATAAAGTCGCCGGCATGGGACGGATTGCGGTGATCGGCGCCGGCATGGGCGCCATGGCGGCTGCCGCCCGGCTGGCCGTCGCGGGCCACCGGGTGACGGTGTACGAGCGTGCGGAGACGTACGGCGGTGCGGTGCGCCGCTTCGAGCGGGACGGGTTCGGCTTCGACACCGGTCCCGGGCTGCTGACCCTGCCCGCGGTCTGGCGCGATCTGTTCCTCAAGACCGGCAAGCAGCCGCTGGAGGAGTGCGTCGGGCTGGTCCAGGTCGACCCGTCCTCGCGGCACGTCTTCGCGGACGGCACGGAGGTGGCACTGCCGAACGCCTCGCGCGCGGGGGTCGTCGCCGCCCTGGAAGCAGCGCTGGGGGCGGGCGCGGGCGAGCGCTGGGGCGACTTCCTGATGCGGGCGCGCGAGGCCTGGGACCGCACCCGCCGGCCGCTGCTGGAGGAGCCGCTGTGGCCCAACTGGTCGGTGCTGGCGGAGCGGGAGCCGTATCCGGCGGTGGCGCACAAGAGGCTGCTGCGGACCCGGAGGGCGGCGACGCTCCACGAGATCGGTGCCTGGGAGCTGCGGGATCCCCGTCTCGCGGCGCTGCTGGACGGGTACGCCCTCGCGCACGGTGTGGACCCCGGCACCGCTCCGGCGAGCGCGGCCGTGCTGCCGTACATGGAGCACGCCTTCGGCACCTGGTATGTGCGAGGTGGCATAAGGGAGTTGGCGCGGGCGGTCCACGAGAGGTGCCTGGCGCGGAAGGTGGAGTTCGTCTTCGGCGCGGAGGTCACCGGGGTCCTGGAAAAGGACGGGCGCGCGGCCGGGGTGGAGCTGGCCGACGGCACGGTGGCGGAGGCGGACACGGTCGTCGGGGCGGGGCCCTGGCGGTTGCGCGGACTCGTGGCGGGCCGGGAGCTGTACGGGTCGAAGGATCTCGCGCCCGACGCCGAGGACCTGCACCCGGGCCGGGTCGTGGTGTGCCTCGCGCTGCGCGGCGCACGGGAGACGGGGGCCGTGCACCGCACGGTGGTGCACGCACCGGAGGCGGGGGAGGAGCTGTCTCTGTTCGGGCCCGGGGCGACACCTGAGCGGCCCACGGTCCGGGTCGACCGCCCGGACGACCCGGCCCTGCGCCCCGACGCCGGGCACGAGTCCATGGTGCTGACGGCGACGACGGCCTCCGGGGCGGCGTACGACTGGGCCGCACCCGGCGCCGCCGACGCCTTCGCCGACCGGATGGTGGCCGCCGCCGAGAGGGCGGTACCGGGGCTGCGTGAGCGGATCCTGTGGCGCGAGGTGCGCACGCCCGTGCACACCGAGCGGGAGACGGGGGCCGAGGGTGGTGCCGTCCCGCCGCCCTCGCTGGCCGGCCCGGAGGGAGCCCTGCACCCGTCCAACACCACCACCCTCCCCGGCCTGTTCACCGTCGGCGGCTGGTCCCACCCCGGCGGCGGGCTCCCCCACGCGGGAATGTCGGGCGCGCTGGTGGCCGGGCTGATCGTGGAGGGGGCGGAGTTCAGGGGGTCTCAGTGAGAAGTCGGCGCTGAGGATCCTCAGAAGCGGTACTGCTGCTCGTCAGAAGCGGTACTGCTGCTCGTCGTACCCGTTCCCTTGGCCTTGACCTTGGCCCTGGCCGTTGTCCTGGTACGGGTACTGCTGCTCCTGCGGGAGTTCGCCGCCGTAGGTCTCGTCGGTGCGCTGCTGCGGGACCCACACCCCGCCCGCCGGGGTCTCGCCGCCGTAGGTGCCGGTGCCGTACTGGCCCTGGGCGTAGCCCTGCTGGTCGTACTGGCCGTAGCTCGCGTCGTAGCCGCCGCCGTAGGTCTGGGTGCCGATGTACGGGTCGGAGTAGGCGGCGTACTGCTGCTGGCCGGTGGTGTCGTAGCCGTACTGCTGCTGGTTGTAGCCGGAGTAGTCGTAGCCGTAGGCCTGGTCGGCGCCCTGGGCGGCGGTCGCGTACTGGTCCTGGGGCTGGCCCGCGCCCGCGTAGGACGGGTCGGCGGCGGCGTTGTACGCGGTGTCGCTGTATATGCCGTACGAGCCGGTGTCGTCGGGCAGGGGCTGCGGCTCGTAGATCGCGGTGGTCTCGGCGGCCGTGGGCTGGCCCGCGTGGGAGGGGGTGAAGACGTCGTCGCGGTCGTAGTCGTCGTCCGCGCCGTAGGACGCGCCCTCCTGGGCGTAGGGCCGCTCGTCGCCGTAACCGGCGTCCTCGAGGTCGGAGACCTCCAGACTCGGGTCCTGGCGGTCCGCCCGGCCGCGGCGGCTCTTGCCGCCCGCGCCGAGGCCCTCGGCCTCGGGACGCTTGACGGCCCATCCCGCCGAGAAGCCGCGGCGGAAGGACAGGGTGACGTACGTCTGGCCGACGGCGAACGCTGCAGCGCCGAGGCCGATGACGATGACCGACGGAATCAGCACACCCAGCACGACGCCCAGGAAGCCGACGAAGGCGAGCAGCCGCCAGCGCAGTCGCGCCTTGTACTGCAACAGCACCTCGCCGAGCAGCCACAGCGCGACAATGCCGAACGCGATGTAGAGGACCGTCCAGCCCATGTACGCCCCTCTCCCAGTCGCCGCTACGCAGTGTGTCGTATATCCGTGCGGCCGGTCTAGGCCTGCGGCGGATGGTGCAGGCCCAGGTTCTCGTAGATTTCCAGCGTCGCCGTGGAGTTGTTGAGCGTGATGAAGTGCAGTCCGGGCACTCCCTCGGCCAGCAGCCGCGCGCAGAACTCCGTGGCGAATTCGATGCCAATGGAGCGTACAGCGGCCGGATCGTCTTGTGCTGTGAGGATCCGCTCTTTCAGGACGGACGGGATCTGCGCGTTGCTGAGCTGCGGCAACCGCTCCAGCATCCGCACGCTGGTGACCGGCATCACCTCGGGGATGACCGGGGTCTCGCACGCGGCGGCGGCCACCCGGTCGCGCAGGCGCAGGTACGACTCCGGCTGGAAGAACATCTGCGTGATGGCGTAGTCGGCGCCGGCCCGGCACTTGTCGACGAAGTGGGCGACGTCCGTGTCCCACTCGTCGGAGCGCGGGTGCATCTCCGGGAAGGCCGCGACGCCGACGCAGAAGTCGCCCGACTCCTTGATGAGGCGGACGAGCTCGGCGGCGTAGGTCAGCCCCTTGGGGTGGGCCACCCAGTCGCCCATGGGGTCGCCGGGCGGGTCGCCGCGCACGGCGAGGATGTTGCGGATACCGGCGTCCGCGTACTGGCCGATGATGTTGCGCAGCTCGGCGATGGAGTGGTTGACCGCGGTGAGGTGGGCGACGGGCGTCAGCGTGGTGTCGGCGACGATCTGCTCGGTCTCCTTGACCGTGCCCGCACGGGTGGAGCCGCCGGCGCCGTACGTCACGGAGACGAAGTCGGGGGCGACCGCCTCGACCCTGCGCAGCGCGCTCCACAGGTTCCGCTCGCCCTTGGGCGTCTTGGGTGCCGAGAACTCGAAAGAGTACGTCGCCTTGCCCGTGGTGAGCATGTCGCGCACGGTACGTGCGCGATCAGTCCTGGTGGATGCGGTTCCTAGGGCCATACCCGCAGGTTAGTCAGGGGCTGGCGGTCCCCCAACCGAACTCTGGAAATTTGCCCGTTTTGTCGAGTTGTTGTCCACCCATCGGACAACCGTGCCCGTTATGCGCTCCCCGGGCCCCTCGCTCCCCGGGCCCCTCTACGCGCCGCAGCTATACGCTCCGCAGCCGCTTCGCGAACTCCGCCGCCGCCGCGCCCGGGTCGGCCGCCCCGGTGATCGCGCGGACGACCACGACCCGGCGGGCGCCGGCCTCCAGTACCTCGTCGAGGTTGCCGAGGTCGATGCCGCCGATGGCGAACCAGGGCAGGCCGGTGCCGAGGTCGGCGGTGAAGCGGACCAGGTCGAGGCCGGGCGCGTGGCGGCCGGGCTTGGTGGGGGTGGGCCAGCAGGGGCCGGTGCAGAAGTAGTCCACGCCCTGCTGGGCGGCGGCCTCGGCGGCCTCCGCCTCCGCGTGCGTGGAGCGGCCTATCAGGACGTCCTCGCCGAGGATCGCGCGGGCCGCGGGGACCGGGAGGTCGCCCTGGCCGAGGTGGAGTACGTCGGCGGCGGCCGCATGGGCGACGTCCGCGCGGTCGTTGACCGCGAGGAGCTTGCCGTGGCGGGCGCAGGCGTCGGCGAAGACCTTCAGGTGCTCCAGCTCCTCGGCCGCCTCCATGCCCTTGTCGCGCAGCTGCACGATGTCGACGCCGCCGGCCAGGACGGCGTCCAGGAACTCCGGCAGGTCGCCCTGGGTCCTGCGGGCGTCCGTGCAGAGGTAGAGCCGGGCGTCGGCGAGCTGGGCGCGAGCGTCGGTGCCGGACGTGACGGGCATGCGGGTCCCCCGTGTCGGTGGTGTACGGGCCGCGGACCGGTGCGGTCGGCCGCGACCGGGCCGTAGTGAACCACAGGCGTGGCTCGGCGGGCCGCAGTGGATCGCGGCCGTGGCAGGTGCCGGCCACGGCCCGTACGCCGGACGGTGTTCGGATCAGGCTGCTGCGATCAGACGGCGAGCGCCTGGGCCCGGCGCTTCACCTCCGTGCCGCGATTCTCGCTGAGGGCCTGCGCGGGGGTGCCGGGCAGGCTCTCGTCGGGGGTGAAGAGCCATTCCAGCATCTCTTCGTCGGAGAAGCCGTCGTCCCGCAGGAGCGTCAGGGTGCCGGTCAGGCCCTTGACGACCTTCTGCTCGGCCCCGTCGATGAAGGCGGCGGGGACGTGCAGCGCGCGGTTCTCACCACGGCGTACGGCGATGAGCTGACCGTCCTTGATCAGCTGCCGTACACGCGTCACGTCGACGCCGAGCAATTCGGCGATGTCGGGGACGGTGAGCCAGGCGGGGACGAGAGCATCGATCTTTGCGTCAATCTCGGTCACAGAACAAAGCCTGCCATCTGCCACCGACAGTCGGAAGCCGGGACCGTCCGACCAGGGTGGTCGTTTCCTAGGCCGTGGCCGCCTTCAACGGCTTCGCCGGGTCCGCCAGCAGTTCGGTGTTCATCGCCGTGCCCGCCTCGATCAGGCGTCGGCCCTGGGCCAGGTCCCGCGGTCGGCCCACCGCCAGCAGGGCGACCAGGCGGTTCTCGCGCAGCCAGCAGACCGACCAGGCGGGTCCGGACGGGTCGCCGCGCCAGACGGTCCGTTCGGCGGACAGGTGGTGGCCGGCGTACTGGACGAAGCGGCCGAACTGCTCCGACCAGAAGTACGGGACCGGGTCGTAGACCGCCGGGGGCTCCCCCGTGGCCTCGCCGATGATGTTCGCGGCGACCGTGCGGGGGCCCTGGAGGGCGTTGTCCCAGTGGTGGACCAGCAGCCGCTCGCCGTACCGGCCGGAGGGGAAGGAGGCGCAGTCGCCGACCGCGTAGACGTCCGGTGCCGAGGTGCGCAGGTGGTCGTCGGCCAGGACCTCCCGGTGCGCCCCGAGCTCGACGCCGGAGCCGGCCAGCCAGGCGGTGGCCGGGCGGGCGCCGATGCCGACCACGACCGCGCCCGCGGGCGCGCGCGTGCCGTCGTCGAGGACGACCGCGCCGGGCTCGACGCGCTCCACGCGCGCGTGCGTCCGCAGCACGACGCCGGCGTCGTCGTACCAGGCGGCCATGGGCGCGGCCACCTCGGCGGGCAGGGCGCCCGCGAGCGGCCGGTCCGCGGCCTCGACGACGGTCACCGCGCAGCCCGCCTCGCGCGCGGCGGTGGCGAACTCGGCGCCGATCCAGCCCGCGCCGACCACCACGATGTCGTGCTGCCGGGCGAGCACGGGCCGCAGCCGCTCGGCGTCGTCCAGGGTGCGCAGCAGATGCACGCCGGGCACGCCCTCGGCGCCCGGCAGCGTGATCGGTTCGGCGCCGGTGGCGAGGACCAGGACGTCGTACGGGACCGGCCCGCCCTCGGTGTCCAGCTCGTGCTCGCCGGGGCGCACGCCCAGCACCTCGCGCCCCAGCCGCAGCTCGATGCCGAGCGCCTCGAAGTCGACGTCGAAGGCGGAACCCTCCGACTTGCCGAGCAGGACGGCCTTGGACAACGGCGGCCGGTCGTACGGCTGGTGGGGCTCGGCGCCGATCAATGTGACGGTGCCCTGGAAGCCCTGTTCGCGCAGGGCGACCGCGGTCTGTACGCCGGCCATGCCCGCGCCGACCACCACCACCCGGCGCTGCGACTGCGTCGTCTGCTCGCTCACCTGATCACCATAGTCAACTGACAATTCGTCAGTCAGGGGTCGTGTTCAGTGACCTGTTCCACAACACTGGTGCCGCTGCCCGGCTGCGACTCCCACTCCCAGGCCTCCTCCAGCCGTACCCGCCCGTCCGGCAGCTCCACGACCGTCGACACGCAGTGTCCCGAGGACGTCGTCCCGTCGTGCTTGAACTGTACGTACCGGAAGTCCAGCCGGTCACCTGCCCGAGTACCCACCAGATGCCCGCGTACGACGTCCCCGCCCGCGTACTCGGCCCAGATCTCGCCGTCCTTCTCGTGGTAGGTGAACCGCGTCCGGGTACCCACCTGACCTGGAGCCTGGTCGGCGACGGGCGCGAGGACGAGGCCGTCCAGCGAGCGGGGCATGGCGGGAGGCTCCCTTACAGAGGCGTCGGCGGTCGGGCTAGGGTGGCCAACGTACAAGCACTCGCGGGAGCCCGGACGCACCGGGCTGAGAGGGAGGCTGGCGGCCTCCGACCGTACGAACCTGATCCGGGTCATGCCGGCGAAGGGAGGGGCTGGACGCCCATGTCGTCACGTACGTCAGACGTCCTCGTCATCGGGGGCGGAATCATCGGCCTGGTCACGGCCTGGCGGGCCGCTCAGCGCGGGTTCGCCACGGCCGTCGTGGACCCCGAGCCGGGCGGTGGGGCCGCCCAGGTGGCCGCCGGCATGCTGGCCGCCGTCACGGAGCTGCACTACGGCGAGCAGACCCTGCTCGGGCTGAACCTCGCCTCGGCCCGCCGCTACCCCGACTTCGCGGCCGAGCTCACCGACGCCACCGGCCACGACCTCGGCTACCGCCGGTGCGGCACCCTCGCCGTCGCCCTGGACGCCGACGACCGCGCCCATCTGCGTGAACTGCACGCGCTGCAACGGCAGTCGGGCCTGGAGTCCGAGTGGTTGTCCGGGCGCGACTGCCGGCGCCTGGAGCCGATGCTCGCGCCGGGCGTGCGCGGGGGGCTCAGAGTCGCCGGCGACCACCAGATCGACCCGCGGCGCCTGGCAGGCGCGCTCGTGGCCGCGTGCGAACGGGCGGGAGTCGTGTTCCACCGCGTGTGGGCCGAGCGCTTTCACGTCGTACGGGACCGGGCCGCCGGCGTCACGACGACCGACGGCGCCGAGCTGGGTGCGGGCCAGGTGGTGCTGGCCGCCGGGAGCCTCAGCGGGCGACTGCCGGGCGTCCCGGACGACGTCCTGCCGCCCGTACGGCCCGTGAAGGGACAGGTGCTGCGGCTGACCGTGCCGAAGCGGCACGCGCCCTTCCTGAGCCGTACCGTGCGCGCTGTGGTCCGTGGCAGCCATGTCTACCTGGTGCCGCGCGAGAACGGCGAGCTGGTGATCGGCGCGACCAGCGAGGAGCTGGGCTGGGACACCACGGTCACCGCGGGCGGGGTCTATGAGCTGCTGCGGGACGCCCACGAGCTGGTCCCCGGCATCACCGAGCTGCCCCTGACGGAGACACGGGCCGGTCTGCGCCCCGGTTCCCCCGACAACGCGCCCCTGCTCGGCCCGACCGAACTGGACGGCCTGCTGCTGGCCACCGGCCACTACCGCAACGGCGTGCTGCTCACTCCCGTCACCGGCGACGCCATGGCGCACGCCCTGGCCACCGGTGAACTCCCGGACGTGGCCCGCCCGTTCACGCCGAAGCGCTTCGGGCGCGTGGAGCAGCCCGCATGAACATCTCCGTCAACGGAGAGTCGCGGGAGTTCGCTCCCGGCACGGCTCTCGACACCGTCGTTCGCACGCTGACCCCGGCCCCGTCCGGAGTGGCCGCCGCCCTGAACGAAACCGTCGTCCCCCGCGCGCAGTGGCCCGCGACGTCCCTCTCCGAGGGGGACCGCGTCGAGGTCCTCACCGCCGTCCAAGGAGGCTGACCCATGGCCGACGACCCCTTTGTCCTCGGCGGCACGTCCTTCGCGTCCCGTCTGATCATGGGCACCGGCGGCGCCCCGAGCCTGGAGGTGCTGGAGCGGGCGCTCGTCGAGTCCGGCACCGAGCTCACGACCGTCGCGATGCGCCGGGTGGACCCGTCGGTGCACGGTTCCGTGCTGTCCGTCCTCGACCGGCTCGGCATCCAGGTGCTCCCGAACACGGCCGGCTGCTTCACCGCCGGCGAGGCCGTCCTCACCGCCCGTCTCGCACGCGAGGCGCTCGGCACCGACCTGGTGAAGCTGGAGGTCATCGCCGACGAGCGCACCCTCCTGCCGGACCCTATCGAGCTGCTGGACGCCGCCGAGACCCTGGTCGACGACGGCTTCACCGTGCTGCCGTACACGAACGACGACCCGGTGCTCGCCCGCAAGCTGGAGGACGTCGGCTGCGCGGCGATCATGCCGCTCGGCTCGCCCATCGGCTCCGGGCTCGGCATCCGCAACCCGCACAACTTCCAGCTGATCACCGAGCACGCGCGCGTACCGGTGATTCTGGACGCGGGCGCCGGCACGGCCTCGGACGCGGCGCTCGCGATGGAGCTCGGGTGCGCGGGTGTGATGCTCGCCTCGGCCGTCACCCGGGCGCAGGAGCCACAGCTGATGGCCGAGGCGATGAGGCACGCGGTGGAGGCGGGCCGACTGGCGTACCGGGCGGGGCGGATTCCGCGCCGCCACTTCGCCGAGGCCTCCTCACCGCACGAGGGGCGCGCGCACCTGGACCCCGAACGCCCCGCGTTCTGAACGCGCGTTCGACAAGACCCTGGTGCCGGTGCGACGTCCGTCACAGCTCGGCTGCAGTACCGCCCCGATCTCACCCGAACCGGCAGCCCTGTCAGTCACGGCTCGTACACTCACCTGCGTGGATACGACCCTTCAGGACCCCCTGGTCGGGCAGGTGCTCGACGGCCGCTATCGCGTGGACGCGCGGATCGCGGTCGGCGGGATGGCCACGGTCTACCGGGCCGTGGACACCCGCCTCGACCGCGTGCTCGCGCTGAAGGTGATGCACCCCGCGCTCGCGGCGGACGGCACCTTCGTCGACCGGTTCATCCGGGAGGCCAAGTCGGTCGCGCGCCTGGCGCACCCGAACGTGGTACAGGTCTTCGACCAGGGCACCGACGGGTCGTACGTCTATCTCGCCATGGAGTACGTCGCCGGGTGCACCCTGCGCGACGTACTGCGCGAGCGCGGGGCGCTGCAGCCGCGCGCCGCCCTGGACATCCTGGAGCCGGTGCTCGCCGCGCTGGGCGCCGCACACCGGGCCGGGTTCGTGCACCGGGACATGAAGCCGGAGAACGTGCTGATAGGGGACGACGGCCGGGTCAAGGTCGCCGACTTCGGGCTCGTGCGCTCCGTGGACACGGTCACCAGCACCACCGGCGCCGTGCTCGGCACCGTCTCCTACCTCGCGCCCGAGCAGATCGAGCAGCCCGGCGCCGCCGACGCCCGCGTCGACGTGTACGCGTGCGGTGTCGTCCTGTACGAGATGCTGACCGGCGACCGCCCGCACGACGGGGACTCCCCCGCCGTGGTGCTCTACAAGCACCTGCACGAGGACGTCCCGCCCCCGTCGGCGGTCGTCCCGGGGCTGCCGTACGAGCTGGACGAGCTGGTCGCGTCGGCCACCGCCCGCACCCCCGACATCCGCCCGTACGACGCGGTGGCGCTGCTCGCGCACGCCCGCGAGGTGCACGCCGCCCTCAGCGCGGACCAGTTGGACGCGGTGCCGCCGCAGGCGATCGCGGCCGACAACCGCACCATCTCCGAGGACCGTACGAGCGTCATCCCGCGCTCCTTGACCGTGCCCCGCCCGCTGCCGGTCAACGAGGACGACGGACCGGCCGGGACGCTGCGCACCAGCCGACTGGAGAGCCCTCCGCCGCTGCCGCCGCGCCGACGTGGCGCGCGTGCCCGGCGCGGACCGCTCGCGATCGTCGTCGCCGTCCTGCTGATCCTCGGCGTGGGCACGGGTGTGTGGTACATCAACTCCGGCCAGTTCACCAAGGTCCCGCCGGTCCTGGCGAAGACCCAGACCCAGGCGAAGAAGCGGTTGGGCGACGCCGGACTCGACCTCGGTACGGTCAAGCACGCCTACAGCGACACGGTCGCGCGGGGCACGGTCATCAGCTCCGACCCCGAGCCCGGCACCCGTATCCGTGACAACGCGCGCGTGTCGATCACCATCTCCGACGGTCCCGAGACCGTGCAGGTGCCCGACGTGGCGGGCCGGACGCTGGCCGAGGCGCGGGCCCGGCTGAAGAAGGACGGGCTCGAACCGGGCATGGTCACCCGGGAGTTCAGCGACGACGTGCCCAAGGGCTCGGTCATATCGACGGACCCGGGGGCGAACACCAAGCGGCACGCGGGCTCGGCGATCGCGCTGACCGTCAGCAAGGGCAGCGCGGTGGACGTCCCTGACGTCACCGGCGAGGACCTGGCGACCGCGAAGTCCGACCTGGAGGGCGCGGGCTTCACGGTGAAGGTGGCCGCCACCCGGATCAACTCCGAGTACGACAAGGGCCAGGTCGCCGCGCAGACCCCGCAGGGCGACAGCCAGGCCGCCGAGGGCGACACGGTGACGCTCACGCTCTCCAAGGGCCCGGTCATGGTCGAGGTCCCGGACGTCACCGGCGACAGCGTGGAAGACGCGCACACGGCACTGGAGGGCGCCGGCTTCAAGGTCGACGAGGACCGCGGCCTGCTCGGGCTCTTCGGCGACACTGTCAAGGGCCAGTCCGTGAAGGGCGGCCGGACGGCGCCCAAGGGGTCGACGATCACGATCAAGATCCGGTGACGGAGCAGGTCGTAGCGCATGACACCCTGAACGGGTGAAGAGCCAGCACCCGTTCCCGTCCCGCAATCCGGTCGGCGGTCATGTCCCGGTGGCCGGCGGGTTGAACTCCGTCGGTCTGACCTACGCCCGTGACCTCGGGGCCGAGACCGTGCAGGTCTTCGTGGCCAACCCGCGCGGCTGGGCCACGCCGGCCGGGAATCCGCGGCAGGACGAGGAGTTCCGGGCGGCGTGCGCGGCCGAGTCGATCCCGGCGTACGTCCATGCGCCGTATCTGATCAACTTCGGCTCGCACACCGAGGCGACCGTCGAGAGGTCGGTGGAGTCGCTGCGCCACTCGCTGCGGCGCGGGCGGGAGATCGGGGCGCTCGGCGTGGTCGTGCACACGGGCAGTGCGACCGGCGGCCGGGAGCGTGCCGTGGCGCTGCAGCAGGTGCGCGAGCACCTGCTGCCACTGCTGGACGAGCTCACCCACGACGACGACCCGTTCCTGCTGCTGGAGTCGACGGCCGGACAGGGCGCCTCGCTGTGCTCGCGGACCTGGGACTTCGGGCCGTACTTCGAGGCGCTGGACGCCCACCCGAAGCTCGGGGTCTGCCTGGACACCTGCCACATCTTCGCGGCAGGCCACGACCTGACCGGCCCGTCCGGCATGCACCAGACCCTCGATCTCCTGGTGGACACGGTCGGCGAGGGCCGGCTGAAGCTGATCCACGCCAACGACTCCAAGGACGTCGTCGGCGCCCACAAGGACCGGCACGAGAACATCGGCTCCGGTCACATCGGCGAGGACCCGTTCCGGGCGCTGATGACCCACCCCGCCACCGAGGGCGTACCGCTGGTCATCGAGACGCCGGGCGGCAAGGAGGGACACGCGGCGGACGTGGAGCGGCTGAAGAAACTGCGGGATTCATAATGCGTTGAGGAATACCCCTAGGGGGTATACGGTTCCTGCTCGGTGCAGGAACCGTTACCTGACGTTGGGGGCACCCATGCAGCACGAGGCGCACGCAGCACACGCTCACCACCACACGGACCACGAGGCCCACCAAGCCCACGAGGGCCACGCACACCACCACCAGCAGACCGGCGCCACCTGGGCCATGGCCGCCCAGGCCACCCTCCACTGCCTCACCGGCTGCGCCATAGGCGAGGTGCTGGGCATGGTGATCGGCACCGCGTTCGGCTGGGGCAACCTCGCGACGACCGTCCTGGCGATCGTCCTGGCCTTCTTCTTCGGCTACTCGCTCACCCTGCGCGGGGTACTGAAGGCCGGCGTCGGCTTTCGCACCGCCTTCCGGGTGGCGCTGGCCGCGGACACCCTGTCCATCGCCGTGATGGAGCTGATCGACAACGGCGTGATCGTGCTGTGGCCGGACGCGATGGACGCCCAGCTCGGCGACCTGCTGTTCTGGGGCTCGCTCGCGATCTCACTGGTGATCGCCTTCGTGGTCACCACCCCGGTCAACAAGTGGATGATCGGCCGCGGCAAGGGCCACGCCGTGGTGCACGAGTACCACTGAGGGTCAGAGCTCGGGGCCCTCACCGGGCCCCTCCTGGTAGGAGTAGCGCTGTTCCTTCCAGGGGTCGCCGATGTTGTGGTAGCCGCGCTCCTCCCAGAAGCCGCGACGGTCGGCGGTCATGTACTCGATGCCACGGACCCATTTGGGGCCCTTCCAGGCGTACAGATGGGGGACGACCAGGCGCAGCGGGAAGCCGTGTTCCGCCGTGAGGAGCTCGCCGTCCTTGTGGGTGGCGAAGAGGGTGCGGTCGGAGGCGAAGTCCGCGAGGCGGAGATTCGAGCTGAAGCCGTACTCCGCCCACACCATCACATGGGTGACGGCGGGCGCGGGCGGGGCGGTCTCCAGGATCGCACGGGCCGGAATACCGCCCCACTCGGCGCCGAGCATGCTGAACTTGGTGACGCAGTGCAGATCGGCGACGACCGAGGTGTACGGCAGCGCGGTGAACTCCTCGTGGGTCCAGCAGTGCTTCTCGCCGTCCGCGGTGGCGCCGAAGACCCTGAACTCCCAGCGCTCCGGGCGGAACTTGGGGACGGGCCCGTAGTGCGTGACCGGCCAGCCGCGCTGTAGCCGCTGACCTGGCGGAAGCTCGGGCTGAGCTGCTCCTCCCGAATCGTGTTCTCCCGATTCACGCTCCACCGGCTGACCCATGACTCCATCCTGACAGACCCGGACCGGTGCGCTTGACCGGCCCCTCCCAAACTCGGGCAAATGCGACTAGGCGTGCACTTACTTACTAAGCGAAGACTTACTGGACGATCTTCGTCGCCAGTGCAATCATGCGGCGCAACCTGCCAGTTCCCCCCGGTCGGAAGGAGCCTCTGCGATGCAGGGCGACCCCGAGGTCATCGAATTCCTCAACGAGCAGCTCACCGGCGAGCTCACCGCGATCAACCAGTACTTCCTGCACGCGAAGATGCAGGAGAACTTCGGCTGGACCAAGCTCGCGAAGTACACCCGCCACGAGTCGTTCGACGAGATGAAGCACGCGGAGGTGCTCACCGACCGGATCCTCTTCCTGGAGGGCCTGCCGAACTACCAGCGCCTCTTCCATGTGCGCGTGGGGCAGACCGTCAAGGAGATGTTCGAGGCCGACCGGCAGATCGAGGTCGAGGCGATCGACCGCCTCAAGCGGGGCATCGAGGTCATGCGCAACAAGGGCGACATCACGTCCGCGAACATCTTCGAGTCGATCCTCGAGGACGAGGAGCACCACATCGACTATCTGGACACCCAGCTGGAGCTGCTGGAGAAGCTCGGTGAGGCCCTGTACATCGCGCAGCTGATCGAGCAGCCCGAGAGCTAGGCGGCTTCCTCGAGGCCCGAGATCCCGGAGAGCACCGGCTTGCCCTGCTCGGCGAGCTCACGGCCCGGGCAGGTGCCCCGCCCCAGCAGGGCCTGAATGCGCCGCACACAGGAACCGCAGTCGGTGCCCGCCTTGGAAGCGGAGGCTATCTGGCGGGGGGTGCAGGCACCGTCCTCCGCATGCTTCTTCACCTGTTGTTCGGTGATACCGAAGCAACTGCAGACGTACACGCGGTTCACCTCCCGACCGAATCGATCTGTCTTGCCGTCCCGATTGATCGGTGAGGCTAACCTAACCTTACCCGGCACGCCGGAGCCGCAAAAGTGGAGTGGGGCGCGGATCGTATG